>CAKZKY010000254.1 GCA_937124575.1 uncultured Pseudomonadota bacterium
AGCCAGAATCACCCAACCCATCCAGCGATACTTTGGAAGTCTCCGTTACGAGGAAGTTTCTCCGGGGTTCTGGGTCTCGGAGTTCGAATACAAACCCTGGCGATGGAAAACGACCCAACGCTTCATCGTGGTGCGCCGTCTCATTCCAGAGAAGCCTTCCTGGCAACTTTCGCTTTTCAAGATGGCTGGCTATACCTACCATGTGATTGTTACCAATCTTTCTTTACAACCCTTGAACCTCTGGCGCTTCTACAACCAGAGAGCCACCGGAGAACTTATCATTCGAGAACTTCTCGAAGCCTATACTCTGGGGAAAATTCCTACCAGAGATTGGGCTTCCAATCAGGCCTATTTTCATCTGGTCCTTTTCGCTTACAACTTGATCAACTGGTTCAAACGTCTCTGTCTTCCTCCCGATTGGCAGCAACTCAATCTCCAGACCATTCGGAATCGGTTACTCCTGGTGCCAGGCCAATTGCTTCGCCCTCAGGGACGACCAACTTTAAGCTTACCAAACAGCTACCCATACTCAAAAACATTTATGCAGATTTTACGAAATATCAAAAAAGTTTCATGAAACTCTTAACGGAAAAAGAACTATGAATAAGATCCTCTAATAATGAAAAAAGTCACGCAGGATTCAGGTTAAGAAAGAGCATCAACGTCTCCTTTAATTTCGGATTTCAGAATGCGGATTACGGATTAGAATAGTCCTGTAGTCTGATAGTTTTAGGAGCTTATAGCTTTTGGCCATTCAACCATCCGAAATCCGCATTTCAATACCCCAGGATGGTTCTTCGTCCATTATACCGTTCGGTATCGTATTGGGTCTTCACATCCACGAGATTCAATTTCCCTACCGCCTCTTCCAAAGGAACTGCCGTGATTTTTCCGTTTCGATAGCTCGCCATCTTCCCAAAATCTTCTCTCACAATCAGATCCACTGCTGCGATTCCGAAATACCTTCCCATACGGCGATCATAGGCACAGGGAACACCTCCTCTTTGCAGATGACTCAAGGTAATGCTTCGCGTCTCAATCCCCGTGGTCTTCATGATCTCCTTGGCCAAATATTCTCCAATTCCTCCAAGAACCTTGTGACCAAAACTATCCACTCCCTCCTCCTTCGCAAACTCACTCCCCCCTGAGGGTTTTGCTCCTTCGGCCACAACCACGATGTCGTAGCGTGCTCCCTTCCTTCTTCCCTCCAAGAGTAATTCGTTCACCCTTTCAAGTTCAAAATCATATTCAGGAATTAAAATGATATAGGCTCCGCTTGACTCCCCTCCCTCGAGGGCCAACCAACCCGCATGTCTTCCCATGGTCTCCACGACAAAGATCCTTTTATGGGACCCTGCGGTCGTCCTCAGTCGATCGATCTCCTCAGTGATCACATTGACTGCGGTCTCAAAGCCGAGCGTGTAATCCGTGCCGGAGAGATCTTTGTCAATGGTCTTAGGAATCCCCACGATTTTCACTCCCTCACCATAAAGTTTATGGGCCACGCCAAGCGTATCCTCCCCACCAATAGCAATCAGATAATCGAGGTGAAGTCTCTCAATATTTTCAAGGACGACCTTCGATTGATTCTTCTGGGGGTCATAAGGATTGGTCCGCGAGGTTCCGAGATTGGTCCCCCCATATCGATCCCAGGTCCTAACCATCTCCTCGGTAAGGGGGATAATTCTTGACCCTAAGAAGCCAGAATCTCCCTCTGGCGAGACCAATCCCTTCCACCCATCTCGAATCCCCAATACTTCATACTCAATCCTTCTCGTCTTTCGGAGCCTGTCGTCAAGCGCGGTCTTAACCACCCATTTAATGGCTGGGTTTAGACCTGCACAATCGCCACCTCCGGTAAGAACCCCAATCCTTTTCTTCTCCATCTCTCTCCCTGGTTCTCTTAGATCAGTCTTTTGCAGAAGGTGATTCGGTCATTTCCTTCCCAGTAGAAATCTGGGACCCTTGCCACTTCCTGAAATCCTTTCTTGAGATAGAATCGGTAAGCCTCTTCGTAAGAAGAAATCGAAGAGGTATCTGCGAGTACCATCCTCCCTCCCCTTCTTCTTATCTCCTCTTCTAAAAAATCGATAAGCCTTGAACCAATCCCCTGACCTCTGAAATCGCAGTCCACAACAATCCAGTAAAGGTCAAATGCCCCTTGGGTCATTGGAACCGGTCCGTAACAGATGTAGCCCAAGGGTTGATCCTGGGCATTGACGAAACAATGGACGATATAATCCTTCTTATTCGAATCCGTTAAGACAAGGTCTATCAATTCCATCGCCACATCAATCTCTTCAGGGGTGAAAACCTTTGCCCGAAGAAGGATTGATTGGAGAGACCCTCTATCCTTTGGAAGCAGTGGACGAATCTGCATCAACTGGTTCTCTCTTACCTTCCTTTCTCCACCACCTTAATCAGGGTTCCTGCTGAAATGGTTTGATGGAGATTCATTCCATTGAGAAGCGCAATCTCTTTCATCCTCGGATTGGGAATGCCTAATGTTTGAAGGTGGTTTTCAAGGGTCTCAGATTTCCTTATCGCATGGATTCGAATGCGGTCAGGTTTGACGTGGATCCTTCTTGGGTCTCTGAGCTCTTTAAACTGTCCCATGGTAAGGTCAAAGAGGTTCTGGTAATTTCGAAACCGCTCAACACCCGTCAGACCATGAAATACAAAAACCTTCCTATCCTTCTCGATGAAATAGGAAAGGAGTCGGTAAACCCCTTTCTGTGTTCGAATATCGGAGATCAGACGCTGAGAGGAAAGGCCACCAAGAGAGATTGACTCAGACCTTAAGACCGATGCCCCTGTCTTAGAAATAAATTTTCTGGCCGCCTCCCTTGATGAAATCTCATCTGTAAAGAAGAACAAAATGACCGCATCCTGGTCTTCACTAACCATCTCCACTTGAGATCGTCTGTTGCTCAGTTTCCATTTATCAGGGACCGGAAATTGAAAGCGAAGTTGGGGGTGGAAAAAGATATTTCCATCAACATATCCCTGTTGGGGGTCGTCTCCATAGACGAGACCATCGATCTCCTTCAGGTAGAAATCTCGGTTCACCTTCAACTCTTTTTGGCCCAACTTCTGTTGCCACTCCTTGGCTGTAGCCCGAACTGCTGGGATTCGGTCTTCCGGGCTTGGGTGGGTTGAAAACCATCCAGGTAATCCACTTCGGTCTGAACCTGGATTTATTTGGTTCAGGGTCTCAAAAAAGGTGGCCAGGTGCGAGGCGTCATAGCCTGCTTTGCTCGCATACTCTACCCCTAACCGATCTGCCTCCCTCTCATTATCCCGACTGAATCTGAGAAAAAGCATTCCTACCCCCAGTTGGGCAAGGCTGGTAATGAGGGGAGAATCCACAAAGATGGAACCTACCCCAAGACCGATTTGTGCCAGTTGGGCCTTGGTGTATTGTTGTGCGGTGTGCCGTGCTGTGATATGGCCGATCTCATGTCCTATGACTGAAGAGAGTTCTGCTTCACTATTTAGAACCGCCAAGATTCCACGACTCAAATAGACGTAACCTCCAGGGACAGCAAATGCATTTACAACGGATGAGTCAATGACTTTGAATTGATAGGTAAGTTGGGGTCGATGAGAAACTTTCGCCAATCGTTGACCGATTCCGTTTAGGTAGGCGGTCAGTTTTGTATCTTCATAGATCCCATACTGTTTGATGATCTCGGAGTCGGTTTCTTGACCCAACCGGAGTTCATCACCCTCGCTTAAAAGCATCAACTCTTGCTTTCCAGTTACAGGGTTCACCGCACAGGAAATGAGCAACCCGATAGAACCTGCAAGAAGCAATGATATCAGAACAAATACCTTGCCCCCCATTTCTATGTCCTCCTATCCTTGAGAGGGGTTAACCTCTTGGTCTTTACCCATCTCTTTCTGGAGCCGGCGGGGGGATTTGAACCCTCGACCTACTGATTACGAATCAGTTGCTCTACCGCTGAGCTACGCCGGCTCATCCTTCCTTCATTCAAGGGTATTGTTTACTTTTTTAGCATGTTTTAAAATGACCGTCAATCTTGACCGGACCAAAGAAAATTGGAGAGCCTTCCCATGAAACGATTATTCCCCTCCCTTTTGATAACAGCAGGAATCTTCAGTCTCCTTTTTACTCAAATCTCCCTCCGTGACCTCTCTTTCATTGTGAAAAACCTCAATTTACTCTGGGCGATTTCAGGATTGGGGGTTTACCTTCTCTCCCTCTTTTTTCAATCCCTTCGTTATCGATGGCTGGTACGCACCACAAGAAGTCTCCCCCTCCCAAAACTTTTCAGTATCTCTGTGCTCTACAACCTATCCCTGATGCTCCTTCCCTCCAAATTGGGGGAACTCGCCTACCCTTATCTGTTAAGCAAAATTAACGAGACGACCATCACCGAAGGGCTTGCCTCACTGATCGCCTTGAGGGTGTATGACCTCTTGACCATCCTTATTGCCTTTATCTTCTCCTCCCTCTGGGTTCAAGTCCTTTTTGAATTCAACCTTTTCTTTACTCTCCTCTCTGCCCTGGTTTCGATCACCCTCACCCTGATTGCCTTCTTCTATATGACAACCCTCTTAATTGGATGTGCAAATGGCTTAAACAAAATTTCAAATTGGGTGGGGCAAGGTCATCGTAAATCCATTCGATGGGTTCAGAGAAAACTTCATGAGGTTGCAGAGGATTTCTATGCCATTCGAGCGAGAAAGACCTCTCTTCCGGTTTCCCTTACCAGTCTTCTTTCATGGCTTTCTGTCTTTTGGATGTTTTATGCTTTTATGAAAGGATTTGGAATTGAAATCTCATTTTTAAAAGTGGTTTTTGGATCAACGGTAGCCCTTCTCATCAGCATCCTGCCCATTAGTGCCTTTGGAAACTGGGG
>CAKZKY010000255.1 GCA_937124575.1 uncultured Pseudomonadota bacterium
CAGTTCGGGTACTGGATAATTTCTCCACAGGGAGGAGAGGGAATTTGGTCTTTGATGAGGCCTACCCTTTTCTTGAGGTGGTGGAGGGAGACATTTCTGACCTGGCTACTTGCCAGAAGGCAATGGAGGGAATCGAATATCTCTTTCATCAGGCAGCCCTTCCATCGGTTCAGAGATCGATTGAGGATCCCCTGACGTCTCATGCTACCAATACCGGAGGGACGTTAAATCTTCTTATAGCGGCCAGGGATGCAGGGGTGAGACGGGTGATCTATGCCGCTTCCTCATCGGCTTATGGTGACACTCCGACCCTTCCCAAGAAGGAGGAGATGGTGCCCAATCCCCTCTCACCTTATGCCCTGCAGAAGCTTATGGGAGAGGAGTATTGCCGCCTCTTTTCTCAACTTTACGGGTTGGAGACGATCTCGCTCAGGTATTTCAATATCTTTGGCCCGAGACAGGATCCCAATTCCATCTATTCTGCGGTTATCCCAAAGTTTATTAATGCCCTGGTTTCAGGTCGTCCCCCAATCATCTATGGCGATGGAGAACAGTCCCGAGATTTCACCTTTATTGAGAATGTGGTCCATGCCAATCTCTTGGCGATGAATGTCGAGCAGACCCATGGTGAGGTGATCAATGTCGCCTGTGGCCGGAGGGTATCTTTAAATCAATTAGTAAAGATTCTTCAAGATATTGTTGGTTCGCATGTATCGCCCATCTATGAGGAACCCAGAAAGGGAGATGTGAGACACTCTCTGGCAGATATCAAGCGGGCGAAGATGCTTTTAAATTATGAGCCGAAGGTCGGAATCGAAGAGGGGTTGAGGAGGACGGTGGAGTTTTTTAAAAGGCAGATCGTCGGATCGTCGACCGTCGAATAGTTGGTTGGTCAATAGACGATAAGAGGATATGACGAATGACGAAACGACTGAAGGGGTCATCCATGTTTGAGAAGATCATCCGGAGGTTTTCGCGGGTTCGAATTCTGGTGGTGGGAGATATCATGTTAGACCGTTTTATCTGGGGAGAGGTCTCCCGTATCTCGCCCGAAGCTCCTGTCCCAGTGGTGAAGGTGGAGAAGGAGACCTTTCTTCTTGGAGGAGCAGCCAATGTCGTTAATAATATCCATGCCCTTGGCGGAGAGGCTTCGCTTTGTGGTGTGATCGGAGATGACGAGATGGGTCAGAAGGTCCTTACACGATTAGCGGAGATGGGGATTGAACAGGGCGGCGTATCGATCGAAGAGGGGAGACAGACGACGGTCAAGACTCGGATTATTGCGCACCACCAGCAATTGGTTCGCATTGACCGAGAGACGACTCAGCCACCTCTGGCCTCTACGTTTCGGACTCTTTTAGAATATTTGAAGCAGAAGATTGAGACAGTGGATGGCATCGTGCTTTCCGATTATGAGAAAGGGCTTCTCACCAGAAGTCTCATTCAGATGGTGATACAAAAGGCTAAAGAATCGGGGAAGTTTGTGATGGTTGACCCAAAGATTAAGAATTTCTTCTTTTACCGAGGAGCGACTGTCGTCACACCCAATACAGCGGAGGCCTCCTCGGCTTCGAGAGTTTCCATAACGGACGAAGCCTCTATGAGTCGAGCAGGAAGGATTCTTTTGAAAAGGTTGAGATGCGATGCCCTTGTGATCACACGGGGAGAGGAGGGGATGGCCGTTTTTGAACCCCATCGAAAGCCACTGCTCGTTCCAACCGAAGCAAAGGAGGTTTATGATGTGACCGGTGCTGGCGATACGGTGATTGGAACGATGGCCCTTGCCTTAGGCGCAGGAGCAGGTATCCGAAAGGCAGCAGAAATCGCCAATCATGCAGCCGGGATTGTTGTTGGAAAGGTGGGAACGGCGACTGTCCATCAGAAGGAGTTGATCAAAGTCATTGAAGAGAGGGTCAAATTGCGGTAGAAGCTCGGACGACGGATTCATACGGGGGAGAATGTGCTTTAGAAATGGGGTACATAAGCTCGGACTAAGATTAAGGCTGAGGAAACCGTTTCGTTAATAATTTATAGAAAAATAGATTGGCCCGCCAGAGAGGTTTTTCTAATGGGGTGAGCTGCTTTTAAAAAAGGAGGCCCTCTCTCTTAAGGTCTTTATAGGACCTAAAGGAAAGGGCTTCCTTTTGGAGGAAAGATTCCATTATGTTTCAAGGACGAAGATGACCTCCATTCTTACTCGGTATTCAGCGATCTTCGAATTCTCAACAGCCACTCTGAACTCTACAATACGTAGTCCTGTGATTCCCCTTAAGGTTTTGGTTGCCCTTGCAAAACCAATTTTGACTGCATCCTCAAATCCTTTGGGAGAACCTGCAATAATTTCTGTTACCCTCGCAACCCTTGGCTCCGCCATCCGTCTCACCTCCTTTTTAAAATTTTTTGTAACACGAAGTCTATACAAAAAAGTTTAAAATGTCAACAAGAAAAAAATCACAAGCCCATTTATTTTTAAAAGCCTGTAAAAAGCATGGAAAATTGATGGGTTGCATTAAATCTTATTGATAAAATAGCAATATGTGTTATAAAATGTTTTCTTAATGGCATTTTTAGCGAGACAAGAGTTAAAGTGGATAGAATGGTAGAGACTTCAAAAGCGGATAATCATTTTATTGGTCAGTTTATTCATTATCTCTCAGCGGAGAAGAATGCTTCCCCCCACACCTGCCGATGTTATCAGAGAGATTTAATAGAGTTTAAGAATTTTCTGACGGATCAAAGCTCTGAGATTTTATCATCGGGAAGGCTAGAATGGGAGAAGGTGGATCGGATCGTGATACGAAAGTATCTTAGCACGCTTCATCGAAAGAATAAGAAGAGCTCGATTGCGCGAAAGATCTCAACGCTCCGATCGTTTTTTAAGTATCTGACACGAGAAAAACTGGTTTCTCTTAATCCGGCTAAGGCTGTTTCCACGCCCAAGGTGGAAAAACCGCTACCGACCACGCTGACAGTGGATGAGGCATTCCGGTTGATGGAGTCGCCCGACCGGTCTCCGGAAAGACCTTCCAGAGAAGAGGCAAAGCAGAGGGTGATGAGAGACCGGGCCATATTAGAGCTTCTCTACTCAAGCGGATTAAGGGTTGGTGAGCTGGTTGGGTTGAATATGAAACATTTGGATCTCCATCTGGGGATCGTCAGGGTGATGGGAAAGGGAAGAAAGGAGAGGATCGTTCCTTTTGGGAAGGAGGCTTCGGAGGCCCTCAAAGCTTATCTCAAGGCACGAATGGCCACAGAGACTGAGGAGCCCCTTTTTATCAACTCAAAAGGTGGAAGGCTGACAAGCCGGACTATTGGAAGGCTGATTAAGAAATATACAAAATCTTCCGGTATTTTCAGGAAAGTGAGTCCCCATAGCCTTCGCCATAGTTTTGCAACGCATCTTTTAGATGCTGGAGCCGATATTCGGGAGATTCAGGAGATGTTGGGCCATGCGAGCCTCTCCACCACACAGAGGTATATCCACCTCAGTCCAGGCAAGCTGATGGAGGTCTACGATAAAGCCCATCCGAGGAGTTTTATCAGGACGAAGAAAAGAGAGACGAGGGACGAGAGATGAAGGATGAGAGACGATGAACGATGAACAATGAACGATGAACGATGA
>CAKZKY010000256.1 GCA_937124575.1 uncultured Pseudomonadota bacterium
GTTAACAGAGATAGTATGGAACGAATTCTTTATGCGGTATTCTTTCACTATAATTCTAAAGGCCAAGAGGTACCCTCTTTCCTTTTTACACAAAATGCTTGACATAGGCTAACGCTATATTTCACTTGACAAATCTGTTTGGGTGATGTACGTTATGATTCATGAACCGACCATTCCTGTTGCCCCCGCTTTCGGCAGAGGAGTTGTTAGAACTTCAGAGATTGCTGCGAGCCCACAAGACCCCAGCAGGTCTTTATCGTCGGTGCAATCTAATTTGGCAACTGGCAGCCGGGTTCAATTTGGGGGAAGCCAGCGAAATAGCCGGATTGCACTACACCAATGCCCACGAGTGGGTCAAACGATTTCAACAATCGGGTATTTCTGGGCTTTCGAACCTTCCAAGACCGGGCAGACCGAAGCTCTACGGAAAGAATCCAGAAACGCTGGTGATTCAAACGGCTACCTCCCGTCCACCGGATCTAGGATTGGGGTTCACGACTTGGTCTTTGGCCAAACTGCAAGAGCACCTTCGAAAACGGCATTCCACCCTGAAATCGCTCAGTCGAGAAACCATCCGCCGTATTCTTACTCGCCATGGTCTTCGGTTCTTAACAGGAAAAACTTGGTGCCAGAGCAACGATCCGGATTTCGAGGTAAAAAAAACGCCATCATAGAGCTTTATCGTCATCCTCCAAGGAAAGGGGTTGTCGTCTGTTTTGATGAATTGGGACCTCTTCAAACCATTCCTCGGGGAGGAAAGGGGTGGGGTAAAAAGCCCGCACGACGGCCGGACCGCTATCGTCGCAATGGAACCTTGCAGTGGTTTGGAGCTTTCTGTCCAACGAGTGGACAATCGGTCGGACAAGGGAGCACCAACAAGAATGCCGATTCCTGCAAGAGGTTCTGGGAAGAGAAGATGCTTCCCTTTTGGAGCAAGGGGTCGATTCACCTGATCATGGATAATCTCAGCGCCCATAAGAAAGCTCTAAGAATCCTTCCCTATAAGCTACGGAGAAGGATCAAAGTTTACTGGTTACCAACAAATAGTTCTTGGCTGAATCTGATTGAATCCTATTTTGCCGCTCTTCAGAAAGCTGGTCTCGACAATACAAATTACAAAAGTCCGGAAGAAATTGATCACGGTCTCCAGAAAGGAGTCCAGTATTTAAACTTAAACCCAAAGCCTTACGTATGGAAGAAAATATAGCATTATTTATGTGTCATAACACTAGTGCTCATCGGGTTTATCTATCTCTTGGGAGGGTCTTTTATCGATGATCTTGCCTTTATGATTCTTGCCACCCCCATCTTCTATCCGATCGTTGCCAAACTCGGTTACGATCTGATCTGGTTTGGAATGTTCCTCCACCTTACGGTGATGATTGGTGTGATCATCCCGCCCGTCGCAGTGAATGTCTTTGTCGTTAGAAACATCACCAAAGAATCCTTTGGGGTCATCTATAAGGGAGTTACCCCATTTTTGCTGAGCCTTGTCTTTGTCCTATTTCTATTATTCTTATTTCCACAAATCGCGCCGTTTCTTCCTTCTTTTTTGAAGTATTGAAGGGAACGAAGCCCATGGGTAAGAAGAAAACCTTCCTTCCCAGAAAGGGCTTAACATAAACCCCTTTGAGGGGAAAAAAAATGATGGAGGTGATGGTATGAAAAAGATGGGTTGGTTGTTGGTTGTCGTAGGGATGTTCGTTTTAATTGGGCTTGTTCCCTCTGTGGATGCTCAGGAAAAACCGATCACCCTCAATCTCTCAAACTTCTTCCCACCTGAAAACAAGATCAGTGTGGTGATGGACCAGTGGTGCAAGGAAGTTGAAAAGAGAACCCATGGCAGGGTGAAGATCACCCAATTCGCAGGAGGCACGCTTACGCCTCCTACTCAAACCTATGCAGGGGTGATTAAGGGAGTGGCGGATTTAGGACTAAGTTTCTTCTCCTATACCATGGGCCGATTTCCTCTCATGGAGGTGCTGGACCTCCCCCTGGGTTATAAAAGTGGATACGTGGGAGCGAAATTGGCAAATGAATACTACAAGAAGTTCAAACCCAAAGAACTGGATGAAGTCAAAATCCTCTTTCTCACCACCTCGCCGCCGCATATGCTCTTTGCCAAAAGGCCTGTGCGAAACCTCGAGGATCTAAAAGGGCTCAAGGTACGTTCCACTGGGACCAGCGCCAAAGTGGTTCAGGCCCTTGGGGGCGCACCAGTAGCAATGCCAATGTCCGAGGCCTACGATGCCCTCTCCAAAGGAGTGGTTCAAGGGATCATCTGCCCCTATGAACCGATGAAGGGTTTTAAACTGGCAGAGGTCATTACCGATAGCACCGAATACGGGACCGCTTACGTCAATGCGAATTACATCATTATGAATAAAGCAAAGTGGAACAGCCTTCCCGCAGATCTTCAGGGGATTATCGAAAAGATTAACGAGGAATGGATAGAAAAGATGGGAAGGCTCTGGGATGAACTGGATAAAGAGGGAAAGGAAGTCTTCGTCCAGAAGGGGGGTAAGGTCGTGGTCCTTTCTAAGGAAGAGAATGCTCGATGGTCAGAAAGGTTACGCCCCGTCCTTGACGAGTATGTGAAAGAGGCAAAGGCAAAGGGTCTCCCCGGGGATGAGGCCTTGAAGTTCTGTGTGGACTTTCTGAAGGCTCATCAGAAGTAAGATAAGAGAATCACCCCCTCTAAAAGAGCCATTTAAAGAGATTGCCTTCCCTATTTTAAACTTGAAATCGAAGGGCCTTTAAGATATTCTATTTTTAGAGGGGGTGATCTAAATGGCAATCTCAGCCTATGTTTTTATTGAATGCACCGCAGGAACTGCCAGAGATGTGGCCAAGGAAGCGGCTAAGATCGAAGGGGTGAAGCGAGCCAATTCCACCACTGGCCCCTATGATGTAATCGTTTT
>CAKZKY010000257.1 GCA_937124575.1 uncultured Pseudomonadota bacterium
TTAAGGACTTTTTCAGAGATCTCCTAAAAATTTCTTGACAAAAATGGTATTTCATATTAATAAGTTCCCACAATACAAAGACGTATTGGAGATTGGGCATCAAACGAACTTGATGCCCTTTTTGTAACATACAGTGCTGTATGGGACAGAGGCGTCTGGACAATGGGACGCCTTTTTTCATGAATTTATCCCAAAAGGAGGAGGACCCATGTTGGAGATGAATCCTTTTAAGATTGCACAGAGACAACTCGATGTCGCAGCGGAACGATTGGGCTTGGACGAGGCCACTCATGAACTTCTCCGCTGGCCTCAGAGAGAAATCCAGGTAACTCTTCCAGTGACCATGGACAACGGGAAGGTCCAAGTCTTTCACGCCTATCGGGTTCAGTATAATACCGCTCGGGGCCCTGCCAAAGGCGGCATCCGATGGCATCCAGACGAAACCATCGATACGGTGCGGGCTCTGGCTGCATGGATGACTTGGAAAACAGCGGTGGTCGATATTCCGCTGGGAGGAGGAAAAGGAGGAATCACCTGCAATCCAAAAGGGATGTCCGAAGCAGAGAAACAGCGTCTGGCTCGTGCCTATATTCGGGCGATCGCGCCCTTCCTCTCCATTTCCAAAGATGTCCCAGCTCCGGATGTCTACACCACACCCCAGATCATGGCTTGGATGATGGATGAATATGAAACGATTGTGGGCCAACATCAACCCGGTGTGATCACAGGGAAACCCATACCGGTTGGAGGGTCGGAAGGCCGAGGAGATGCGACGGCACGCGGCGGAATCTATGTCACGCGAGAAGCCGCTAAAGCGTTGAACATCGATCTTCAGGGTAAGACCATGGCGATTCAGGGGTTTGGCAATGCGGGTCAACATGCCGCACTTCTCGGAGCCGAGATTCTCGGATTGAAACTGGTGGCTGCCTCCGATTCCAAAGGAGGCATCTATAATGCCAAAGGTTTAGACCCCCAAAAGGTGGTAGACCACAAATTAAAAACCGGCAGCCTTGAGAGATTTCCGGACGCTGAAAGCATCACCAACGAAGAACTGCTCGAGATTGAAGTAACCGTTCTTTTCCCGGCTGCCCTCGAAAATGTGATCACTGCCTCCAATGCAGATCGGATCAAGTGTAAAATCTCTTGTGAGCTGGCCAATGGGCCGACCACACCAGAGGCCGATGAGATCCTTTATCATAATAATGTCTTTGTTCTGCCTGACTTTTTGGCCAATGCCGGAGGGGTAACCGTATCCTACTTCGAACAGGTACAGAATGCCTACAATTTCTATTGGCCGCTCTCTGAAGTTCATCAGAGGCTGAACGAAAAGATGTCCCGAGCCTTTCATGGGGTCTATCAGATGTATCTGCAGGAGAAGGTCAATATGCGACAGTCTGCCTACCTGGTTTCCGTAGCAAGAGTGGCTGAGGCGTGTAAATTGAGAGGCTGGGTTTAAGATCGGTTAACCTGAATGAGAAAAAAACTGTAAGGGGGATACTCCATTTTTTCGGTATCTCCCTTTTTTTATAATAGAGTGACTTCCCAAATGGAACGTTTTCGTATATGATACAATGAGAATAAAACTCAGATAGATGAAGACGAACCATAATAAACCTGATGCCAGAGAGATTAATGCCCTTCTGGAGATCAGCAAAGCGATTGCTTCGGGTCTCTATCTGGAGGACGTGCTCCGTCTGATCGTCACCGTGACGGCCAATGTGATGGATTCGAAGATCTGTTCCCTCTGGATCCTTGATGAGAAAGATCAAAGGTTAAAATTGAAAGCCACTCAGAGCATGAGCGAGGAGTATTTAAAAGAGAGAAGCTTGGCCATCGGTGAGGGGGTGGTCGGCTATGTGGCCCTCCACAATAAGCCCATGGTCATCCCCAATGTGCTCGAAGAGCCTCTCTATAAAGAGAAAGAGTTAGCGCGTCAAGAAGGGTTAGTTTCCATGCTCAGTGTGCCCATGTGCATCAGAGAAAAGGTGATCGGAGTGATCAACTGTTATACCTCCTATCCCCGGATCTTTTCAAAGACAGAAGAGGAAATGCTTTCCACTGTGGCCAATCAAGCGGCCATCTGCATCGAAAACTCTGGCTTGATGGAAACCCTCGATATTGACGAAATCCTCAAACTCGTATTGGAAGGAGTGATCAAACATACTGGGTTTGATCGAGCACGGCTCTATCTGGTCAATGAGAGGCGAAATGTCCTCGAATGTAAAATGGCGGTTGGCGTAGACGTCGAAAAGATCAAAGACATCAAGCTTCCTCTGGACCCTGAGGCCAGCGTGGTTTCAAGGTCTGTGATCGAAAAGAAACCCTATATCATTCCAGATGCCATGAAAGACCCAAGGGTCAACCCTGCACTAAAAGAGAAGTTCAACCTCCAGTCCCTGGTCGTCATCCCCATCTTCACAAGGGAGAAGTCGCTGGGAGCCATCGCTGCAGACCACACCGAACCTGGGAGGAAGTTGACCCAGGAAGCACTCGATTCGGTTATGACCTTTGCCCAACAGGCAGGACTGGCCATTCAGAATGCCTCCATGTATCAAGAGCTTAAAAATTTCAGCCGTCAGATGGAGGAGAAGATTCAAAAGACAACAGCTGATCTCAGAAAGACAGAGGCTCAGTTGGTCCGATCCGAAAAATTGGCAGCTCTCGGTCAATTGGCTGCGGGTATCGCCCATGAGATTCGAAATCCCCTGACCAGCATCAACATTCTGATTCATTCTTTGCGTGAAAGGTTGCCCTCTGGCAATTCCTGTCAGGAGGATCTTCAGGTCATTGAAGCGGAAATTCACCGCATGAATGAGATCGTAGACCAATTTCTCCGATT
>CAKZKY010000258.1 GCA_937124575.1 uncultured Pseudomonadota bacterium
ATGATGTGGAAATAGATAAAATTGGGTTTTTGAGAGGGATTTCATGAGACTCTATTTTAAGCATCACCTCCTTAAAACTCTTTTAATTTCAAATAGTTAAGATGGATTTCCATTAAATACGGAAAGATCCTTTCACCGAATAAAAATCGAATTTTTCAATAGTTAATCATTTGAAGGGCGATTGTCAAGGCTTAACCCAAAAATTTTTTAGCAGTCTTCGACCCAATCTGCTAATCGAAAGGTTATCCGGTTTAAAGTATGGCTTTCCCATCCTTTCGGTGGCCTATTTTTTGGACCTAAATGGAGCGATTCTTTTTGGAAACTTTTTTAGTGGCAACGTCTTATCCCATATTTAAAATCACTTAAAGGGTGATTTGGAGCGCAGGGCTTTAGCCTTGCATGCCTGCCGCTCAAGTTAGGTTAGAGTTAGGGGTCTCTGGCATCAAGGGAAGAATAAGGGGTTATAGGAAAATGGAAGACTTTAGATTCGCCCAAATGTTTCGATTGAAGGTTGACATCTCCTTTAAAGGGGGTTCAAATATTGAAAATTGCAAAATGATTCGACATAATTAAAAATATTGTCCCATAGAAAAGGAAGAGTATGAAGAGCCGATTTCACTTTGTTACCTTCATCCCTGTTCTCTTTTTTTACTTCATGCTGAATCCAATTTGGGCAAGTCCATTGAAAAAACCTCTCTCTTTTGAGCACATCACACAGAAAGAAGGGCTTTCGAGCAATATGGTCTTTTCGATTGCGATTCAGGGAGATGAGGTCTGGTTTGGGACCTATGAAGGTGGAGCAACCCTCTACGACAAAGCAAAGAAGACTTATAAACATTTTACGACAAAAGGGGAGCCTATTATCAAAGTGGATGACGGGGAGAGCATCCGGTGGAAGAACCATCTGGCCTACAATCACGTATCCGTAATCACTCCGGATAGGGACCGTATCTGGTTTGGGACTTACTTTTATGGGTTTGGAGGGGGAGGGATATCCTACTATTCGGTAAATCGAACTCCTCCCTGGAAGACGTTTACGACAAATGATGGCAGAGCTAAAAAGGTCAATGCCATTTCGGTGGATGGAGACTCTCTCTGGGTGGGTTCTGAAAAGGGCCTCAACCTCCTTGACAAAAAGGCAGAGGGGTGGAAGCAGTTTTTTTCGATGCGAGACGGTCTCTCTGGAAATTTCGTCAACTCCATTCTGGTCGAATCCGATCACATCTGGATCGCTACGAGTGGCGGGATAAGCCGGCTTCAGAAATCAAAGAGGATCTGGAAAAATTACTCGCAGAAAGATGGTTTGACAGAGACCGAGATCAAAGCTCTGGCAAAGGTCGGAGGACGAATATGGGCAGGTGGGATCGGAGGTCATCTCTTTGAATACGATTCCGCTTCAGACCGATGGAAGCGACTGGACCCCTCAGATTCCTTGAAGAATGGAGGAATCAATTCGATTGCGGTCACCAAGGATAGAGTTCTCATCTGCCGGGATAATGGCATAAGCCTTTATAGTCTGGCGGGCGGGCAGTGGGAGAGTCTGACGACATCGGATGGATTGCTAAGCAATATGGTCTTCTGTGCGGCAGAGGATAAGAACGGGATCTGGTTTGGAACGGATAAGGGAGCCTCACGGTTGATATTGAACCCTTAATATCATTTTGGACTGCAGATTGCGGAATGCGGATTTGGAAAAACCTACGAACAATGAGGAGGAAGCCATTACATGGATAGATCTTTAGGCAAGAATCTCTCTCGAAGACAATTCATTAAAGGGGTGGCAGCAACAGCGGCGATTCCTCTGATGGATGGACTCCCATTTTATGGCAGCCTTGCACGCGCTTCGAGCGATGCCGATCTGGTGATTGCCCAAAACGGATCACCCACCAAACTCCTTCAGGCGGTTATGGTTCCCATGGGAGGAATGGAACGATTCGTAAAAAAGGGGCAACGGGTCGTGATCAAAGCGAATATTGCCTGGGCAAGAACACCAGAACAGGCCTGCACGAACAACCCAGAGCTTCTCTTCGCTTTGATCAGGATGTGTTACGAAGCCGGGGCAAAACGGGTCGCGGTCTGGGATCATACGTGCGACAACTATCAATTTGCCTTTGCCCGTTCCGGGCTGAAAGAGGCTGGTCAGAAGGCAGGAGCAGATGTCCTTTCCGGTCACGGGAGGAATGTCTACAAGCAGGTGGACATTCCAAAAGCGAAGAAACTGAAGACCGCGGAAGTCCTGAAGGATGTGCTGGAGACCGATGTCTTCATCAACTTTCCAATCCCAAAACACCATTTTGCAACAGAATTGACCCTTGGGATGAAGAACCTCATGGGGATCGTCTGGGATATGGAGATCATGCATAAGATTGATCTGCATCAATGCATCGCCGACATCAATACCCTCCGGAAACCAGACCTGGTCGTGGTGGACGCCATCAGGATTCTAACCACGAATGGTCCCAAAGGTCCGGGCAAGACCGAAGATCCGAATCAAGTGATCGTTTCAACGGACATCGTTTCAGCGGATGCCTATTCGGCAACCTTCTTCAAAAACCCAAAGACTAATAAGCCCTTTAAACCAGAGGAGGTCCGGTTTGTCAAACTGGCTCATGAAATGGGCTTGGGCGAAATTGATCTTGGTAAGATTCGAGTGAAAAAAGTCAGTGCGACATGATTAGGATACTCCCTTTTTTGAGAAGGGTAGCGCAGTCCCTCTCCTTTCTCTTTCTACTCTATCTCGTCATCAAGACAGCATTCCCTCTTGAGATCAAGATTCCAGTTGATCTCTATCTTCGGCTCGATCCGTTCATTGCCATCATTTCGACTCTGACGCACAAAGGTCTTATCGAGAGGATGCTTCCTGCCTTTGGGGTACTCCTCTTGGTGATGATCTTTGGTAATTTCTTCTGTGGCTGGTTCTGCCCGATGGGCGCTGTGATCGACTTCTTCGATCGGATTCTATTTAGGGAGAAGAAGCGAACGAAACCCTTTGACGATCAACCGCTTCGAAGATTCCGCTTTGGCCTCTTTATCTTCTCAGTGATTGCTGGGTTAATGGCTTTTCAGGTGATGTATCTGCTCGATCCGATCAGTTTGATTACCCGAACCCTGATCATTGCGTTCTATCCACCTGCGATTTATGTCTTCAATCATCTCCTCCCACAGGTTCAGAGCCTTCTTCCGAAGAACCCTTTCATCGTATCGAGCATCCCCTTGCCCGTCTTCAAGGTTAATCTTTTTATCTTCCTCTTTTTCATTGCAATCCTGGTCCTTGGAGTGGTGCGCAGGAGGTTCTGGTGCCGCTATCTCTGTCCCTTGGGAACTCTCTTTTCGGTCTTCTCCCGATTCCGGTTTCTCAAGCGATCTGTCACGGATGAATGCACTTCCTGCCAGAAGTGCGTGAAAGAGTGTCCAGTGGGAGCGATCCCTGAAAAGGCTCCCCAGACCTACCGCCACCCGGATTGTATCTCCTGTTTCAATTGCCTCGAATGTCCTCCACGAGCTGTTTCTTTTGGGTGGGAGAGGCCAGGTTGGAAAACCGAATCGAGGGTGAATCTTTCGAGACGGTATGTGGTCGGGTCTATTGCCTTTGGCTGTTTTTCAGCACTGATGATCAAGACCAACCCGCTTCAGTCAGAGAGTGGGTTGAAGAATAATCGGTTGATCCGTCCTCCAGGAGCCCTGCCAGAGGCAGAGTTTGTGGCTGTCTGCACGGGTTGCGGGGAGTGTTTAAAGGTCTGTCCGAACAATGGACTTCAGTCCACCTTTTTAGAAGCAGGTCTGGCAGGACTCTATACACCCAGGCTGATTCCAAGGATCGGATATTGTGAAGAGTTCTGCAACTTTTGTGGAAGAGTATGTCCCACCGAAGCCATTCGGCCTCTTTCCGTCGAAGAGAAGCGGCTCATCCAGATCGGCGTGGCCCATATTGACAAGACCCGATGCATTGCCTGGGATACAGATAAGATCTGCCTTGTCTGTAATGAACAGTGTTCCTATCATGCGATTGTCGGCGATGAGAAGAAGCGCCCCATCGTGAAAGAGGAGAAGTGCACGGGCTGTGGCATTTGTGAGAACAAATGCCCGGTCGATGGAGAATCGGCCATCATCGTCTATTCCTCAGGGGTCCAAAAGAAGCTGAAGCCTGAAAATTCGAACAACAACAAATCGAGTTGAACTTCCCGCCATTTGTCGGTGTTAAATGCTTTCTTTCCCCTTCCATTCAATTTGTTGTAAAATGTCTATATGAACCATTTTAAACTGATCTCTGACTTTAAGCCTAAAGGAGATCAGCCACAGGCCATTGAAAAGCTGAGTCGAGCGGTTCTCCAGGGCGTTCCGCATCAGGTTCTCCTTGGTGTGACCGGTTCCGGCAAGACCTTTACCATGGCCAATGTGATCGAGAGGGTTCAAAAGCCCACACTGGTCATCTCCCACAATAAAACTCTGGCCGCTCAACTCTATGGGGAATTTAGAGAGCTCTTTCCAGAGAATGCGGTTGAGTTCTTTGTTAGCTATTACGACTATTATCAGCCCGAAGCCTACATCCCCTCGACCGATACCTATATCGAAAAAGATACACAGATCAATGAAGAGATCGATAAGATGAGACATTCTGCCACTCGATCCCTTCTTGAGAGAAACGATGTCATCATCGTTGCCAGCGTCTCATGCATCTATGGCCTCGGTTCTCCCGAGGCCTATCAGGGGATGCTTCTCCATCTTGAAAAGGGGATGGCCATTTCGAGAGAGGAGATCCTCTCCAAGCTGGTTGAGATCCAGTATGAACGGAATGATATCGATTTCCATCGAGGCACTTTTCGGGTTCGAGGGGATGTCATTGAAGTTTTTCCTGCCCATGAAGAGTCTCATGCGATTCGAATTGAACTGATTGGAGATGAGGTGGAGGCTATCTGGGAGATCGACCCATTGAGAGGGAAACGTATCCAATCTCTCGAAAAGATACCGATCTACCCTGGAAGTCACTATGTCACCTTTCCGGAGCGGATGCAGATGGCCCTGAATTCGATCCGGTCGGAACTCCAAGAGAGGCTTCGATGGTTTAAATCGCAGGGCAGACTCCTCGAAGCCCAACGGCTCGAACAGAGAACGAACTTCGATCTCGAGATGCTTCAGGAGTTGGGTTACTGTCAAGGAATTGAGAACTACTCCCGACATCTTACGGGAAGGAAACCGGGCGAACCGCCGCCTGTTCTGCTCGATTACTTTCCAAAGGATTTCCTCTTATTCATCGATGAGAGCCATGTCACGATTCCTCAGTTGATCGGGATGTATCGGGGGGACCGGTCCCGGAAAGAGACACTGGTGGAATATGGATTCCGTCTTCCCTCAGCGCTGGACAATCGCCCTCTCATGTTTGAGGAGTTTGAAAGACGTGTCCATCAGGCGATTTATGTTTCGGCGACTCCTGGAGATTACGAGATGGGGATAAGTCGTGGAAACGTTGTGGAACAGATCATCCGTCCAACCGGATTGAGCGATCCTAAACTTGAGGTCAAACCCGCAAAGAACCAGGTTGATGATCTTTTGGGAGAGATCCAGAAGAGGGTAAAGAGGAGAGAGAGAGTGCTTGTCACTACGCTAACAAAGCGGATGGCAGAAGATTTGACTGAATATTATGCGGATCTGGGAATCCGTGTGAAGTATCTTCACTCCGATATTGATACCCTTGAGAGGGTCGAGATCATTCGGGACCTTCGCCTTGGGAAGTTCGATGTCCTCATCGGGATTAACCTTCTGCGAGAGGGGCTTGATCTTCCTGAAGTCTCACTGGTGGCCATTCTCGATGCGGACAAGGAGGGTTTCCTTCGGTCTGAGAAGTCTCTCATCCAGACCTTTGGCCGGGCCGCACGAAATATCAATGGCCAGGTGATCCTTTACGCAGACAAGATGACCGGGGCCATGGATCAGGCCATCTTAGAGACGAATCGGAGGAGAAAGATCCAAGAGGAGTATAATCGGGTTCACCGGATTACACCTCAGGGCATAAAAAAAGCGGTGAAGAACATATTGGCTTCCATCTATGAGGCGGACTATTTTACGGTTCCTACTGTTTCGGATATCCAAGAGGCGTATGTTTCCATCAAAGAGATTCCTTCCCTGATTCAGAAACTGAAGAAAGAGATGAAGGAGGCTGCATCCAAGCTCGAATTTGAGCGTGCCGCCGAGCTTCGCGACAAAATCCATAGACTTGAAGAGCTGGAGCTGAGGATGAGGTAAAGCCCTTTTAAATAAGTGATGGCAATGAACCCTATAGCCCAAAAAATTGAGCACCTACCTACCAGCCCAGGAGTCTATATTTTTAAGGACAAGAATGGCACGGTCCTCTATGTGGGGAAGGCGGGGAATATCAAGCATCGGGTGAGTTCTTATTTTCAAAGGGCTGGCGAGAAAGATACAAAGACGGTCGCGATGTTGGAAAAGATAGAAGATATCGAGACGATCGTCACCGATACGGAGAAGGAAGCCCTCATCCTTGAAGATAATCTCATTAAGGAGCATCATCCCCGATACAATATCAAGTTGAGAGATGACAAGCGTTACCCCTGCTTAAGGCTCTCGGTCGAAGAAGACTTCCCTACGCTCAGCATTGTCAGGCGGATCAAAAAGGATCATTCGCTCTACTTTGGACCTTATCCATCGGCTACCTCTCTCAAAGAGACATTGAGGTTAATCCGCCGTCTCTTTTTTATACGAACCTGTAAGGACACCAAATTTTCAAATCGGGTGAGACCCTGCATCAATTATGAGATGGGCCGATGCTATGGGCCTTGCTGCGGCAAGATCGATTCAGACCAATACCGGCAGATGATCCACCAAGTCAAGCTATTTCTTGAGGGTAAGGACAAGGACCTTCTCGAAGAGCTGAAGCGAAGGATGGAGGAAGAATCAGAAAAGCTCCATTTCGAAGCCGCAGCAAGGATTCGGGATCAAATTAGACATATTGAGCATGTGATCGAGAAGCAGAAGATTGTTTCCCGCAGTTTCCTCGACCAGGATGTCATCGGCCTTCACCGCCATGACCATACCGTTATCATCCATCCCTTGTTTGTCAGAGGAGGGAGACTTCTTGGAGGTAAGGGCTTCCGCTTCGCCGGAGCAGCCCTTCCAGATGAGGAAGTTCTTTCCTCTTTTATTCGTCAGTATTACCATCAGGGGAGATTTATTCCGGACCAGATCCTCATTCCTAAACCGATCCATGAACAGAATTTTTCAGAACAATGGTTAACTGGCTTGAAGGGCAAAAAGGTTAGCCTCATTGTTCCCCAAAAGGGTGAGAAGAGAAGGCTTCTCCGGTTGGCCTGTGAAAATGCCGAAAGGTATTACATCTCAAAGACCGAACTCCAAGAAGATCGGAAGAAGATTCTCGGAGCCCTGAAAGAAAAGCTTCGCCTAACAAAGATACCAGAACGGATTGAGGCATTCGACATTTCGAACCTTCAGGGCGGATATGCTGTGGGGTCAATGGTTGTCTTTGAGGATGGAGAGCCCAATAAAGATCGGTATCGCCATTTCAAGATCAAAACCATCGAAGGGGCAGATGATTATGGCATGATGTACGAAGTGCTCCTCCGTAGGTATCAAAGAGCGATTAAGGAAAATGACCTCCCCGATTTGATTCTCTTGGATGGGGGCAAAGGACAATTGAATGTGGCGCAAGAAGTCTTTAAGGAACTGGAGATAAAAGGGGTTGATCTTATCAGTTTGGCAAAGGGAGGGACCGCAAAGGAGGAGCTCTCCTCTTCGAAAGAGAAGAGCCAAGAGAAGGTCTTTCGGCCACAGATCAAAGAGCCCATCCGATTTTCGAAAAGCTCGCCGGTTCTTCATTTTCTTGACCGTATCCGTGATGAGGCCCACCGTTTTGCGCTCACTTATCACAAGAAGATGAGAAAGAAAGGGACCATTTGGTCTATTCTACAAGAGATCCCAGGGATAGGAATGTCCCGTCAGAAGGAGTTGCTCAAATATTTTGGCAGTGTGGATGAGATTAAAGAAGCCTCCATAGAAGTATTGGCAAGCGTTCCTAAAATGACGTCTCAATCTGCCCAGACGGTTTACGATTTTTTTCATTCCCGAGAGCTTTGAAAAACTGCCTTTCGCTCCCCAATTAGAGATTCCTGGCCCTTTTTAAAAATCTCTTCCTTCTCTATTGACAGATAAGGAGGTCCGCCTTAGAATGAGCTTAAGAAAAGGAGGTGAGGTCCATGAGATGGATGTTCCCCCATGCAACCCATTGCTCAGCCTGTGGTTCAATACGCTGGTCCTGAGCATGACGTAAAACTGCTCATCAGACTTTTAGCCAATTTAAAGGCCGGTAGTTTTTGCCGGCCTTTTTATTGCTTCTTGACAGCACAGCCGTTCGCTTTTTATGATGAGGTTAGATCATCCAGGAGGATTACCTATGGGAATTCTAAAAAGCTCCGAAGTGGGACTGACCCACATCGCCGAGGGAAGATCCCGATATCTTGCCCATCTTTCCAACCTCATGGTGGTGGTCATCGATTTCAATGATGGGCCAATGTCTCAACCCGATCCACCTCACTCACATCCTCACGAGCAGATCTCCTATGTGGTTTCTGGAGAGGTCAATGTGGTCTTGGGAAACGAGATGACCCGATTGGGTCCTGGTGATATCTTTACGGTTCCTCCCAACCTTCCCCATTGCATTCAGTTGCTGAGCAAGAGCGCACGACTGGTCGATACCTTCAGCCCCATCCGTGAAGACTTTTTG
Source organism: uncultured Pseudomonadota bacterium (assembly GCA_937124575.1). Classification (GTDB taxonomy): domain Bacteria; phylum Desulfobacterota; class BSN033; order BSN033; family UBA1163; genus RBG-16-49-23. Next base: position 8,753 of record CAKZKY010000258.1, read on the forward strand.
AAATAGCGGTTTTCGCTTCGAAAAGATATTTACCCTGCATGAAGAGATATTCACTCTGGATTGGGAGATTTGGTTCGGCTATCTAAGTCAAATAGAAGATTAAGACAGTCTAAGAGGATAGGAAAGTGTTTTTACAAATATTGAGATCATGAAGGAGACCGAAGTGAAAAACTCCTTAAAAGAGAAGATTGAAGAGATGAGGGATTGGCTCGTAGAAATCCGGCGAACGATTCACATGTATCCGGAACTTGGATTTGAGGAGGTTGAAACGGCGAAGCTGGTCGGCATATGGCTGGAGAAGTTCGGACTTGAGGTGAAGACCGGGATTGCCAAAACCGGAGTGGTCGGACTTCTCCGGGGGGAGAGGCCAGGCAAGACCGTGGCGATCCGGGCGGATATGGATGCCCTTCCGATGGAAGAGGCAAGCCAAATTCCTTATGCTTCTAAGATTAAAGGAAAGATGCACGCCTGTGGTCATGATGCCCATGTGGCGATCCTTCTTGGTGTAGCCAAATTCTTCTCCT
>CAKZKY010000259.1 GCA_937124575.1 uncultured Pseudomonadota bacterium
AACCAATCACCCAGCACCAATTACCAAATAATAATCAATTTTCCAAACATGGTATTGTTTGGTTATTGGAAATTGAAATTTATTTGGAGCTTGGAATTTGGTTATTGGTGATTAAGGTTTATGGACATTCTCATCTTCGATATGGATGGGGTTTTGATTGATGTGACGCAGTCTTACCGTAGAACCATCCAGAAGACCATTCATATCTATCTTGAACAATGTCTTGGGCTAAAGGCAAATCGGGTCTCCCCAGAAGACATCTCTCTCTTCAAGTCTGCAGGAGGATTTAATAACGATTGGGACCTTACTTCAGGATTCCTTCTCTATCTGCTTTCTACCTCAAAAGTCCATCCCCTCCCAGTAAAGAAGTTCTCTTCCTTGGACAAAATCGTACTCCATCTTCGACAGCAGCTAACCGGATTCCGTCAAAGAAGACCTGTCTCTTTGAAAAGGAATCACCTTTCTTCTTTTTTGGAGCAGGTGAGGATATCCGGAGGAGGATTGAAGGGGATTCGGTCTGTTCTCGACAGATGTTGGGATGGGTGGATCTACCGATCCGGAAATCTCGCCAAAGAAAACCTTATAAAACGGATCTTTCAAGAGATCTACCTCGGCGAAAAATTTTCTTCCCTTTATCACCTTCCTTGCCTTTTCTACCATGGAAAGGGGCTATTTCTGCGAGAGAAACTTCTCATTGAAAGAAATGTTCTTGCATCCCTTCGGAGAAAGATGCGATTGGGAATTGCCAGCGGTCGTCCAAAATTCGAAGCGGAGCTTGCCCTGAAGCGATTCCGGATCTTCCCATACTTCGATAGTGTGGTCACCCTCGACGAATGCGAACAAGAGGAAGCGAAAATCTTCAAAGAAACCCGTAGGAAGATCAGGCTCTCAAAACCCCACCCCTTTTCCATTCTCAAAGCGATCGAGGAGATCGGCATTCCAAATCCCCAATGCGGATATGTCGGTGATGTGGTCGATGATGTGTTGGCAGCTCAGAGGGCAAAAAAGAAGGTGCGGATGCTTGCCATCGGTTTTGCCGTAGATGGAGGGAATAAAAAGAGAGCCAGAGAAACTCTGTTAAAAGCTGGGGCTGATTACGTCATTGAAAACCCCCAACAACTCCTTGATCTCGCCGTTTAACCCTCGATAACCGGATCGGACAGGGATATGAGCTATTGACAATCCTCACCATTATCCCTTATAACCTGTCTATACAGGTAAACCTCTTTAGGAAGTCTATGACTTTCAAAAAGTCTCGTTTACACCCAAAAAGAAGTTTGGCTTCGCACGGGGCAAGCAACAGAACTTTCTAAAGGGAGGAATGGCTTTGGACAGGGGGTTTTAGATCGAAACTTCGATTTTATTTGCAGTCATCTTAGTCGTGGGCTTGGCTCTTTTCTTCGATTACTCGAACGGTTTCCATGACGCCGCCAATGTGGTCGCCACCATCATTGCCACGGGAGCGATGGGGCCCCGAAGCGCCCTGGGGCTTGCAGCGATTGCCCATTTTATCGGACCTTTCCTCCTTGGCACGGCCGTGGCTCAGACGATTGGTAAAGGAATCATTGATATCTCGGCTTTCGATCCAAACCTGATCGGAATTTCGATCTCCCTGGTCATAGCCGCACTGATTGGCGCCATCGCCTGGAATCTGATCACCTGGGCCTGGGGGCTTCCCTCCAGCTCCTCCCATGCCCTCGTGGGTGGAATGATCGGCGCCGTCCTGATCGCTTATGGACCGGATAAAGTCATCTGGAAGGGCCTTCTCTATGTGGTCTCCGTCTTAATCTTCACTCCCGTTTTAGGTCTGATTTTTGGCACTCTGTTTCTGAGGATCACTTTTCGCCTTTCCCATAAGGCACCTCCTCAGATATCCCATTTTTTTAACCGAATTCAAATATTCTCCTCTGTGGCCCTCTCCCTAAGTCATGGTGCTAATGATGCTCAGAAATCGATGGGCCTCATCACCATGTCTCTCGTTATCCTCGGAGTTTTCCCGGATTTTCATATTCCTTTCTGGGTGATCGCCAGCTGTGCGGCTGCTATTGCTTTGGGCACAGCGAGCGGTGGTTGGCGAATCATCAAAACCTTAGGCTCAAAGATCTACCATCTGAGATCAGTCCATGCCTTCTGCGCTCAGACCAGTTCAGCCATCGTCATCCTGACGGCAGCACTCTTAGGGGGACCTGTGTCAACAACGCATGTCGTCTCCTCAAGCATTATGGGCGTAGGTGCTGGTCAAAGACTCTCTGCCGTTCGGTGGGGAGTAGCCAAGAATATCATTCTGGCTTGGTTCATCACCATCCCTGCCTCAGCAGTCATGGCAGGACTCAGTTTCTATTTGATCAGGATGGCGCATCCGAGTTTTTAAAGAAAAGGAGTAAAATGATGGTATTCGATTTTCTCAGAAGAAAGAAACCTTTTTCAGGCAGTGAGAATCGCTTCTTCGATCTGCTTTCCCGGCAATCTGCTAAAAGCATCGAAGGGCTGGAAGCCCTTGCCAATTATGCTGAAAATGGGACGAAGGAAAATGCCAACTTGGTTCGGAATATTGAAAGGGAGGCGGATGAACTGAGGCGGATTTTGATCCAGGAACTGGATCAGACGTTTATCACGCCCATCGACCGGGAGGACATCTATCAGCTCTCACGGGCAATTGATGATGTCGTGGACTATGCGAATACAACGGTCGATGAAATGGAAATTTACGAGGTCAAGGGAGATTCTCACATAAAAGAGATGGTCAATATCCTCCGTAAAGCGGCACGGGAGCTAAACGATGCGGTCAAAATCCTTAAAGATTATCCCAAGATCGCCTCGGAACATGCTGTCAAAGCCAAGTCCTACGAAAACCAGATGGAGAAAGCCTACCACGTGGCGCTCGCTGAGCTCTTTAAGGGAACCGATACGGTCTATATGCTGAAGATGCGAGAGATTTATCGCCATCTTAGCAATGCCGCTGACCGGGGGGATGAGGCGGCCAACATCATCTCCAGCATCGTGATGAAACACACTTAATCGTCGGCCTGTCAGAATCTCATTCCAACAGCATAAAAAAGCCCGATAAGGGATTCCTTTATCGGGCTTTTTCTACGATGGGCTCACTTCATCAATTTAAAATATATCTCATCGGATTCACTGGAATTCCGTTCAATCTGACTTCATAATGGAGATGGGGACCTGTCGTCTTTCCACTTGTCCCGATCTCTGCAATCTTATCCCCTCGTTTCACTTTCTGCCCCACTTTAACCAGCACCTTGTTGAGATGGCTATACCGGGTTGTCATCCCGAACCCATGGGAAATGACGAGGAACCTTCCATGGACCCAATCGCTTCCGATATCGGAGACAAAGCCATTTGCAGGAGCTATCACAATCGTTCCTACCCTGTTGGAAATATCAATCCCCTCATGCATCTGAGTCAAACCTGTAAAAGGGTTGGTCCGGAATCCAAAATCGGAGGTCACCCATCCCTGGGCTGGCCAGATGGAAGGGGTATGCGCAAGCATCTCCTGCTTGGTTAATAGGACTTTTTCGAGTTCGGAGAGACTGGTCTCCTGAGATACCACCTCTGATTGGAGGCGCTCCACATCGATCTTCATCTGCTGAACCAGCCCCTTATCATCCTTCTCCCCTTTCAATTTCTCTCTTAAATCCGAGGGTGATGGTCCACCCAATCCCATCACCGGTGTGGAGTCCTGACTTTTATCGAGATTGGCAATGATCCGAATGCGCTTGTCAAAATCTTTCAGCTTAGAGACCTGCTTTTCTAACTCCTCAATTTTTGAAGAGAAGAAATGGATCTGAGACCTTTGTATTTCCGTCTGTTGACGCAACCGTGCCACCTCATAGGCCTTCTTCTTCACCTGGATATAATCACAAAAGAAAAAGGTTACAGAGAGAATGGCAAAAGCAAAGAGGTAGAAGCCAATCTTAATGGTCTTTTTTCGGATCTTCAGATGCCTGGTCTTCGATGTTTTGTGGCCGAAGATGAGAATGGTGATGTGATCCTGATCCAAAATTCACCCCTTGTTTCATCAAAGATAGAGATTTAAGCTTTCCCCCAAAGGCTCAATTTTTTTATCAGATTTGATCGGCTCTTGTCAAGCTTTTTTTGAGAAAATCGTCATCTTAAATTCCTTTTTAATTTCCACTAATTTCAAGACTTTCGATTAAAAGACAAGGTGAACCAATTTTTCCAAAAAACCTGAAATCACTTCCAACCTCAGCCACCTTCTGAAAAAGCTGATAGAGGTTTCCGGCCATAGCGATCGATTTGACAGGATATGCCCTCTCCCCTTTTTCGATCCACTGTCCTGAACAACCCAATGAGAAATCGCCCGATATGGGATCAACAGTATGGATGCCCATGACCTCCTCAATCAGGACTCCATGATTTAGGCACTGGACCAACGACGCGAGTGACGATTCTCCGGATTCAATAAAAAAATTTGAAGTTCCCAAACTGGGGGGAGCTTTCAGGCTATGTCGCTGGCTATTCCCGGTTGAGGAGACCCTCGATGTTCCAGACCCAAGATTCTCTCGGTTCGCCCAGAACCGATCATAGAGGTACCCCAAAATCTCTCCTTTAACGACAACAGGGGTCCGTTGAGTTGGCATTCCCTCTCCATCAACCGGTGCGGCGGCTGATCCTATTTCAAACAGACCATCATCCACAATGGAAAGGATAGGCGAAAAAAAGATCGTTCCCTTCTTATCCTTCAACACGGATTTGCCTTTCTGCACCTGTTCGGACAGGAAAGCATAGGCTAAGAGTGATAAAAATTCCGAAGCAATATGATTTTCCAAAATGACTGGATAGGTTCCGGAGGATATCCTCTTCCCACCCAGCCTACTCAATGCCCTTCTCCCAGCTTCCTTACCTATTTTCTTGACATCAATCTGGTCAATAAAATGGCTGAAATCGAATTCCCAGCCCATCTCTGACTCTCCGAACTCCTCAGCAATGGCCATGGCACTCGCAGAGGCAAATGTTGCATCATAAGAGAAACGAAGCCCATTGGAGTTGATCAGGGTCGTTCTCGAAACAGCTTCCTGATAGGAGGCCTTCCTAACCTTCTTAATCCTCTCTGGATCCACAGATCGGGCCGCTTCTTCCAATTCTCTTGCAAATTCGATCTTACGCTTTTCCGATACCTGCATTAGGTTGGGATCGAAGATCGCCAAGATGGGAGGTTCCTTCTCCAAGGCAGGCGTAAAATCGAAACAGGGGTCTGAAGTGGTTACTTCCGCGCTTGACACGGCATCTCCAATAAGACGTTCCAGGCTCTTGCTACTTCTCCCTGAAGAAGAGACATCAGGAGAGGTGGTATAAGAGAAGCCTATTCGGCCTCGATTCAAAATTCGAATGGCCATTCCCCATGACCGAGAGGCTTGAAGGGTATCCACTTTCCCATCCTTCGATTCCACCTCAAAATGGGAAGATTCGGCCGAACAGATCTCGTATCCATCCACCGATTGCTTGCGGAGAAGCGTCAAGGTCTGGTCGATGATCCGATCAACATCTCCCATATCTTCATAACCCATCTTTTAATCACCAATTTCGAATCTCACAAAACCAGCATCACCATCTTATCAAACTGCTGCCCCAAGTAAGACCTCCTCCAAAGCCTGTGAGGATGACATGGTCTCCTTTTTGAATCGATCCGCTTCGGACCGCTTCATCCAAGGCAATTGGGATGGTGGCCGAGGAAATATTTCCGTATTTCTCAATGGTGAGATAGACTTTCTCCATGGAAATACCGAGTCGTTTAGCCATCTGTTGAAGGATTCGAATATTGGCCTGGTGGGGAATGATCCACTTTGCATCAGAGACCTCAATACCATTACTGGACGCAGCCTCCTCGGCTGCCTCGGCAAATCGTTTTACAGCGACCCGAACCGACTCATTGGCTTTGATCATCTTCAATGTATGAAGCTTCTTATCAACGCTCTCATAACTAATAGGAGTCGTCCTCGAACCGCCTCCGGGCATGAGAAGATTCTCTCCGTTCTTGCCATCCGAATGGATGTGGATGGAAAGAATCTCTCCCATCATCCGTCCCGGGTTGGAGTGATGGAGGCTATGCTCCGATTGATCAAATGACCTCAGCAATGCAGCTCCGGCACCATCTCCCCAAAGAATGCAATTTTCTCGATCGGTCCAATCTTGACATCGGCTCATCACTTCAGAGGCAACGACCAAACAGTTTTTAAACGCTCCGGTCTTCAGATATTGTTCCGCCACTGACAGGCCGAAGATGAACCCGCAGCAAGCCGCTGTGATGTCGAAAGAGACCGCTTTCTGAGCGCCCAATTTGGCTTCCAACCAGTTGGCTCCTGATGGACAACACGTATCCGGAGTAATGGTAGCCATTACGATGAGCTCCAAATCTTTTGCTGAGATCCCAGCCATCTCCATGGCCCGCAAAGAGGCTTCCCTGGCAAGGTCTGAAGTATTGACATCGGGATCTGCAATTCTTCGTTCCCGAACTCCGGTCCGTTGATAAATCCACTCGTCGCTTGTGTTCAAAACTTTCTCAAGATCAAAATTGCTGAGGACCCTTTCCGGCAAATAGGATCCCGTTCCTACAATTCCGATTCTCCTTCCGCTCATCAATCTATCCCTCTCTGACTATCCATGATAAATCCTTGGCACCCGCTTCCCAATCATGCACAACACTTCGTATGGGATGGAACCGATCTTTCTGGCCATCTCATCCGCTGTGATCTGCTCCTTGCCCTGTCTTCCAATCAAAATAACCTCATCTCCATGCGATACGTCAGGGATATCGGTGACGTCGACCATGATCAGATCCATGCAGACTCTTCCTATCACAGGAGCCCTCTTTCCTCGAATGAGAACCTCGCCCTGATTGGAGAGACGAGTGTTGTATCCATCCGCATATCCGATGGGAAGGGTCGCAATCCGACTCTTTCTCCGTGTTATAAATGTGCCTCCATAACTGATCCTCGTTCCAGTTGGAACCCATTTGAGAAAGTGAATGCGGGTCTTCAAAGTGAGTACGGGTTCCAGCTCAATCCTTTTTTCGAAGAAGGGAGAGGGATAAGAGCCATAAAGCATGATCCCGGGCCGGACCATATTTCCTGAATAGTTGGGAAAGGCAATCGAGGTCGCGCTGCTGGCCATGTGAATATATCGGCTTGAGACTCCCATCGATTTTGCCTGCACGATCGCCTCTTGAAATTTTTCCCACTGGGATAAAGTGTAAACCTCCTCACCATCGGTCATGGCAAAATGGGAAAGGAGACCTTCAATCTCGATATTGGGAATCTCTATCATCTCTTTTAAAAAATCGAGAAAATCACGATAAGGCACTCCAAGCCTTCCCATCCCTGTATCCACTTTGATATGGACTTTTGCCTTTCTTCTCCTCTTTTTCGCTGCTTTAGATAAACGTCTTAAAGATTCGATGTCAAAAACAACCGGTGTGAGGCCGTAACGAAGGATCTCTTCCTCACCCTCCTGGAAAAATCCTCCCAAGATCAGTATGGGAGCCCTCACTCCCCCTTTTCTTAAAGCCACCCCTTCTTCAGCAATCGCAACGCCCAAATATCCCACGCCCATCCCTTCCAGCTTCAGGGAAACGGGCAAGGCTCCATGGCCATAGGCATCTGCCTTAACGACGGCTAAAATGGAAACACCTTTAGGAATACTTTTTTTGATCTGCCGATAATTGAATGCGAGCGCTCGCAGATCGATCTCTGCAATGGTGGGCCTTCCATAGGAAATAGGGGTTTTCATTCGACTCGTCCTATTTCAAAAAACAGAATTTTCATAACATCAACCCCAACGTAAAGTCAATCAACATAGGAATGGGATTGAGATAGATATACTCAACTCACTTCAAAACGATGAGACCGTATCTAAAATAGAAAAGGCGGCAGATCGAAGGTTTGTCGATTCGGATGGATCAATCTCAGAAACCATTAACTTATTCTCAGATTGAGACTCTTGAAGTTAAAAGCCAACTGCTCCATCAAACCAATTTTCTAACCATGGCCACTTCATCACAATCTGGAAATTTAACACATTTGAGACAATCTGCCCAAATCTTGTGGGGAAGAACGCTCTTATCCACGAGATTAAAATTTAACTTCTCAAAAAAATCTGGGCGATAGGTGAGCGCAAACACCCTCTTCGCGCCGAGAGCCTTGGCCTCCTTAAGACAGGCTCTCACCAACTTCGCCCCAATTCCCTTCTTGCGAGCTCCTTCCTCAACAGCCAGAGACCGGACCTCTGCCAGATCTTCCCAACAGATATGGAGAGCGCAGATGCCGACCACCTTTCGATTCTCGATGAAAACGAAAAAGTCTCTGAGATGGTCATAAAGATCCACCAGTGAGCGTGGAAGGATATCCCCACGAGTCGAATATTGCTTGATCAACCGCTGAATCTCCTTCACATCCTTTAATGTGGCTTTACGTATCATTCCCATCCCCTTTCGTGAATCGTGATCGGCCCTCCATGACTCGCCAAATGAAACATGGAACCCCTTTCTAACCATTACCGAAGTTACCGAAGCACAAGAAACGCTTCACAATCTTCTGGCATTCTCAATCATCTCTTTGGCATGGGCTCGGGTCTTTTCTGTCACCTTCATACCGCCTAACATCCTTGCGATCTCATCCACAATCGCTTCTTTCTCTAAACGCTCAACAACGGTAACCGTCCGGTTTCCTCTCACCACTTTTCCCACGCAATAGTGTGTGTCCGCATAGCATGCAATCTGTGGAAGATGGGTGACGCAGAGGATCTGATGGTGTTTAGAAAGGTCCTTCAATGTTCTCCCAACCACCTCTGCAACCGCTCCCCCGATTCCGGAATCGACTTCATCAAAGATCAAAACCTGTCTTCCTCCGACTCTGGCCAAAATCTTCTTCATGGCTAACATCATCCTGGAAAGCTCTCCTCCTGAGGCGATTTTGGCAAGAGGTTTAACTTCCTCTCCTACATTTGGAGAAATGAGAAACTCCACCCGATCCAATCCTTTCGGTGAAAGATCACCCTCCTCCATCCGAACTTCAAAAGTCGTCTTCCTCATCCCCAGGTTTCCCAACTCCCGCTCGACGGCTCTCTTTAACTCAGAAGCCACCCTCTTTCGCTCCCGTGAAAGTCTCCTCGCCAGAGCAATCATCTCTCCTTGAAGGGAGAACCGCATGCCCTCCAAATGAGAAAGCTTTTCTTCATTCGAACTAAAGGCGTTCAACGTCTTTTTGATCTTCTCCCGAAAGGCGAGTACCTCTTCCACGGTTGGACCATATTTCCTTTTCAGACGGCCAATCTCCTCCAGCCGGTTTCCGACCTCTTCCAATCGCATGGGGTTGACTTCGATCCTTTTCAGATAATCCCTCAGACTGTGAACAACCTCTTCCAGTTGGATGGAGGTTGCCTCAAGATTCCTCATCGTTTCTGAAAGTGATGGGTCGATGGCCATCATCTCGCTTCCCTGACGGATGATCGTCTGAATCCGTTCAATGGTAGAACCCTCTCCTTCGTAAAGCAATTCATTGGAAAGACGTACAAAATCCATCAACTTTCTGGAGTGGCTAAGAATCCTCTGTTCCTCTTTAAGGGCTTCCTCTTCTCCCACACGAATACCAGAACCCTCAATCTCCCTCAATTGGAAACTCATGAGCTCTTTCTCTTTTGCCACTCTCTCTCTCTCTTCTTGAATCCGCTTGATCTGTCCAGAGAGAGAGAGGAATCTTTCGAAATATTCCTGATATTCCTTCCTGAGATTGACCAACCCACCAAACTCATCCAGGATGTCAAGATGGGTTTCAACGCGCTGTAAAGACTGATGTTCGTGCTGACCATAGATGCTGAGCAATCTCTCTCCTACCTCAGCGAGTGTCCCGAGCGTTGTCAGATTCTCATTGAGGAAGGCTTTCCCCCTTCCTGAACGGGAGAGCATCCGGCTGATCAGACAGACATTCCCATCTGCAGCGGTATTGGTTCTTGTTGCCTTTTCTCTGACCTTCTCCTTTATCTCAGGATTTTCAGTAATATCGAAGAGGGCCTCGATGCTCGCCTCCTCTTCAGAACTTCGGATCAGTTCTTCGCTGGCCTTATCACCCATCAGGAGGTGAACCGCATTGAGGATGATCGATTTGCCTGCCCCTGTCTCACCGGTGATGACATTGAACCCCTTTGAGAAGGAGAGGTTCAATTCATCAATAATGGCAAAATTTCTAATCCGTAGTTCCAGCAACATAAATCATACATAACAAGTTCCGAATTCACAGTTTGGAGTTCAAATGATGAAACCTCCGAGCCCCTAACTCTAAACCCCGAACCGTTTTATCTCTCTCCCCACTTCAGTTTTTCTCTCAGCACCTCAAAGTAATGGCGGTAGGGCGATTTGATTAAAAGAATCTTACCCTCAGCTTTTTTTACTTCCACAACATCTCCATACTCCAATATGAATCCCTGTTGTCCATCTAAGGTTAGAAGAACCTCCTGCTGCTTGGACTTCAAGATGGCACGGACCTCCACATCATCCGGAACCATAATTGGACGATTGGTCAGCGTGTGGGGGCAGATTGGCGTGATGATGATGCAGTGGAGGGATGGATAGACAATGGGCCCTCCGGCAGAAAGGTTGTAAGCCGTGGAGCCTGTGGGCGTCGAAAGGATCAACCCATCCGATTTGAAGGTGGTCAGGTACTCTCCATTGATCGTCGTCTCAATATCAATAATTCGGGCTAAAGCTCCCTTATTGATCACCGCATCGTTTAAGACGACAAACTCCGCAAGCCTCTCTCCCCGGCGGACCACCCCAGCCTTCAGGATAACCCTCTCATCAGTTACAAAATCTCCCTCGATGACCCGTTCAAGAACACGATAAAGCTCATCGAGTGTGATCTCCGTTAAAAATCCAAGTCCTCCAAGATTCACTCCGAGAATGGGAACATCATGGTCCCCAATAAGTCGAGCCACGCTGAGTAGTGTGCCATCGCCTCCAAGGACGATGATCATTTCTGCATGGGAAGGAATCTCCTCTTTCTTCATTCCGCTCAAAAAAGGCCTGTTCTGAGTTCTGCGGATTACAGCTTCTACCCCTTCTTCAGTAAAAACTTCGATTCCTTTGGAACCCAACCATTCGATCAACCGACTGGTAATGGTCACAGCTTCAGGTTTATTCTGTTTAGCGATGATACCGATTCGTTTCATTATTGGCCTCATTAGAATATCGAATTGATTTTTTCACAGAGACACACTCTCTCGATCAGGTTTCACTCCGATGGTACATAAGCGATGGATCTTTGTCAATCGAAAGGTGATGGATGAGCCCAGCAAACTTCCACGCCGCCTGACCCCATTCGAAAGCCCTGTTGTTTGCCCCTTACGAAGCTCCGTTTCTATCAGGGCTTATTGATTCCGAACAACCTCTTTTCCATCCTCCCTTTCGTTTGTTATCTTTTCGAACCGTACTGAAGAGGGTTCGCAGAAATTTGGAACTGAGAGAAGGTAGAGGGTAACACCGATAGCAATCCCAATTAAAATAACCTTGACCATGCAAGGACGGACGATAAAAAGGGCTGAGATGAGAATCATCAACCAGAGCAGGGAAATGGACAAGGCTTTTACCCGTGGAGGGATTCCTCTCCCTTCCCGATAATTTCGGATATATTCTGCAAACCATCGATGGTTCAAGAGCCAGTTGTAGAATCTTTCCGAACTCCGAGCATAGCATGCTGCCGCCAACAGAAGGAAAGGGGTTGTAGGGAGAACAGGCAAAAATATCCCAAGGAGTCCGAGCCCAACAAAAAAAGTGCCCACTCCCACCAACACCCACCTGATCCATCTATCTCTATGGAGCTTCTCCAATTGGTCAGTCCTCTCCTCTTTCTTCTCTTTCAATCTAATAAGAAGCTAATCAATTTTTTTAAAAAAGGCAATCCTTAACAAAAGGTTTGTCATTATCGAATTAAGCCCCCCATAGCGCTTGGATTAGACCTTCTAACGGGGTATACTATAAAGCCAATCATTGAAAATGAGAATCGAAGTATATAGAATGATATTCATGCATCTACCCATTGCTATCCTGGAAGGGAAAAAGATTCAGAGGGTAATTTTCTCTATAGATCCACCCTCCCCCACCCTTCAGAACACCTATTTTTTAATGGAAAAGGTGTATCAGAGGGGAAGCTGGTGTTTTAACCTTTCCACAGCCAGACATGTCGAATCCTTTCAAAGATTGAGAGAGAGAGTCGAAGATGAAACCTTAATCGGGTTCGGCCATATAGAAGCAGGGTCTGGGGTTTCCCTCATGGGAAAACCGATTCATCAGTTTGAATCGAAGGTCGCCTCAACGATCGCAAGAAATATCGTTCCCAAGGACTTAATGAGGAGACTATTTCCTAATCCACCCTTGGGTGACGTGCTGACGCAGAAAGAGATTGATCGGATGAGGTTCGATCCTTCTCGTTTCAGTCAGGCCCTCTCCCTCTACTCTTCGAAAGAGGTCCCATTTCTTCAGATCGGTGGTAAATATAGCGACTGGCTCTTAGGATTGGGAAGGGTTGACCTTTTGAGGGAGATGGTGACAGAAACGAAGAGGAAGAATTTTATCCCCATCTTCTCGGGCCAGTGGGCGACCTTCGTCTTGCCGAAGGCAAAGTCTCTTGATGTGGCAGGTTATGCCACCCCTGTTAACAAGAGAAAGAGCTTATTCGACCTCACGTTAGCAAGCGACATCATCAAAAAATTTGACAGACCAATCATCAGCCTCGATCCTCTGTCAAAAGGAAGGCTTTTAAAAAAATCGGAAGAGGCGCTCTCCTTTCTTTTTAATGAACTTAAAATCCATTCCGCCATTATAGAGGTGGCTTCCGAAGATCAAATTGAGGTCCTGTGGAGGGTGCTGGAGAAGATCCCCTCTCTCATCCCATTCCGAAAGACAGGATAATTCCTGCGACCAAAGGAATGGTGAAGTTATCATCCAGCGGCAAAGGAAGCACTTCGACCAGTGTGGTTCCAACGGCGGCGATACTTCCAGCAAGACGGTCCAAACCAGGATAGATCCAGACGATCAGAAAGGATGTCATCAGAAACGCCAGGCTTCCCTCCAGCGTCTTATTAAAGATCGGAGTCCGCCCAAACCCTCTGCCCACAAGGGCTGCGGCTGTATCCGAAAGGATAAGGATCAGAAGGCTCACAATAGCGATTGGCTTGGGAAAGAGCAGAATGGTCATGATTGAAGCAAAGAGAAAATAAGTGGAGCCCATGAGGGTCGGTTTCTCTCTTTCCCGCAGCACCCTTCCGAAAAAATGCTTTTGGAAAAGAGAGGCCAATCCCGGATGATAATGGCGAACCAGGTCAACCAAAAGATAAAGGAGAAAGAAAGGAACGAGAAAGGTGAGAACGGTGGTATCCGAGGTGAAGCCATAACCAACAGGAATCACCAGGGTGGCCAGGTGAACCAGCTTCCTTTTAACCTCAATGCCTGTAATCATCTCTCTTCTCTTCTATCTTTTGGTGATCACTGATAACTGATCACTGATTTCAATCGTCCTCCTTCTCTCTCTCCCTCTTCCCTCGTCTCTCATCCGTCGTCTTCCTCAAATTCTCCTTCTCTTCTTCCGTAAGAGGTCGCCAATGGCCAACCGGAAGATCTCCGAGTCGAATCGGTCCAAATTTCACCCGCTTTAACTTAACGACAGGATGGCCTACGGCCGAGAAGATTCTTTTGACCAGATGGTTTCTCCCCTCAGTGACCACTGCCTCAACCCAACAACTCTTTTCCGCCTTACGAAAAACACGGATCGAGTTAACCCTTGCCTCACCGTCCTCAAGCATGACTCCCTTCTTCAGCCACAATAACTCTTGTTGCTCAAGATGGCCCTCCACTTTGGCCCAGTAAGTTCTGGGAATGGAGTACTTGGGATGGGTAAGTTGATGGGCAAGTTCCCCATCATTGGTTAGGAGCAGTAGACCCTCTGCATCAAAATCGAGGCGGCCAATTGGATAGAGCCGCTCTCTCACCTTTTGAAGGAGGTCCTTTACGGTCGGCCTTCCTAAGGGGTCTTTCACGGTTGAAAGATACCCTCTGGGCTTATTGAGAAGGACTGTTCTTTTCGGCTCAAGTCGGAGTATTCTCTTTCCATCCACCTTAATATGGTCTCTCACTGGATCGGCTTTGAGTCCGAGTTGATCAACAACCTGCCCGTTTACCGAAACCCTTCCCTCAAGTATCATCCTCTCGGCTTCACGTCGTGAGGCAACACCAGCGCGGGCTAATATCTTTTGAATTCTTTCAAGCCCCATAGGATTCCCTAATCTCCCGCTTCATCATTGGAAGCGACTGAGCTCTCCACTTTTGAAACGGTCTCTGGTTCCGGAGGAGGTTGAACTTCCTTTAAGGTAGGAAGATCAGAGAGGGTGTTGAGGTTAAAGAGTTCAAGAAAAGTTTTGGTAGTTCCATAGATGAGGGGACGCCCTGGAATCTCTTTTCTTCCCACAATGCGGATCAATCCCTTCTCCAAAAGGGACCGGATCACCCATCCTGAATCCACGCCTCGAATCTCTTCAATGGTGGGCCGAATCACGGGCTGTCGATAGGCAATGATGGCAAGTGTCTCTAATGCGGATTGACTCAGCTTCACCGGCTTCGTCTTTTTAAGTCGGTTGACCCACGACGCCCATTGAGGTTTGGTTCGGAACTGGTATCCACCTGCCACTTCAACCAGCTCCACCCCTCTGGAACGATCTTCACAATCTTTTTTGATTTCAGCAATTCCCTGCAACAGGGCTTCCCTATCCCATTCGTGGAGGATCTCCTCTAAAGCATCGAGCTTTACCGGTGAATCTGAAACGAACAGAATGCCCTCAAGTATTGGTTTAAGATCTTGTCCGTCTATCATGAGTGGCCCATTCATCACCCTTCAGGGAGGTCTATTGGGAAATGAGAGAGAAGTTGATTCCCGATTCTATTTCTGTTCGAACAGCTCTATCTTTTCGCCTGTGGTGATCGAAGATATGGCATGTTTGTAGATCAACTCATCTCCCTTGCCTCGGAGGACGACGCAAAAGTTATCAAAGCTTTGAATCACTCCTTCCAGTTTACGTCCTGTCACTAATTCCACGACGACGTGATTTCGGTCTCGCCTGATCCGATTTAAAAATTGATCCTGCACATTGATCTGGTTCTTTATCATGGATCCTTGCCCTCCTCTCGGTTACAAGTCACCTCTTCTCCCAAAAAAGACCTAACCTCTGAAAATATCTTCTTCCGATCAACAGACCCATCGTGCCAGAAAACTTCAGGGTCTGACTTAAACCAGGTCCATTGCCGTTTGGCGTAATGGCGTGTATCTCTCTTCATCTGTCGTACCGCCTCATCCCATCCCAACTGTTTCAAAAGAAATTGAACCATCTGTTTATAACCCAGACTCTGCATCGGCTTCAATTCCGGTCCATAACCCATCTGGAGTAATGCGTCCACCTCTTTGAGAAACTCTCTTTCGATCATTCGCTCCACTCGCTCTTCGATCCGCCGATAAAGTTTTTCACGCTCCATCTCTAAACCGATCTTAAGTGTGAGATAAGGGCGATCTCCAAAACGGTGCTGCTCCCTGAAGAAGGAGATGGGGAAACCGGTCGATTCGAAGACCTCCAATGCCCTTATCGTTCGGAAAAGGTCATTTGCATGGATACGACTGGCTGCCTCCGGATCCACTTTTTTTAACCGTTCGTGGAGTAATCCTCCTCCCTTCTCTTCTGCTTCCTCCTTTAACCTCTTTCGGATGGAGGGGTCTACCTTAGGACTGGCGAAGAGGCCCTGGGTAAGGACTTTAATGTAGAGGCCGGTTCCTCCTACAACAAAAACAGGGGTGTGATTTCGATACAACCGATCGACAGTCTTTCTTCCCAGTGTCCGGTAGAGACCTGCATGAAAAGGTTGATCCGGAAAGACGATATCCAGCAGATGATGCTTGACCCTCTGCTGCTCTTGCGGCGTTGGTTTGGCCGTTCCGATATCCATATACCGATAAACCTGCATCGAATCGGCATTGAGAATCTCTCCTCCAAAGGCTTCAGCCAGTTCGATGGCCAGGGCTGATTTTCCTGCGCCAGTTGGGCCCAGCAGAATCACCAACCGAGGTTTTACCCTATCGATCACCACGGCCATACGGATTGCATTTTAATGAATTTATCGGGGGACTTCAAGCCAAACATTCTCCCAAATCTCGATTTAGTAAAGGGACCTCCATTTCGAAATCGGGTTTTGGGTTCCCGACATAAAAGGAGAAGGTAGTTCAGAACTGGATCCAAAATCTTCTTGAAATCTGATCCTGCATTGTTTAAATTATACGAGTAATCTCACATCCGGAAACCTGTTGAATCCCTTGACTCATTCTTATAAATCTTCTAACAGGGAGCCAGCAATGTTATCTTCTTATACCAACCCAAGGACCAATCCCGAATTAAAAAGCCTATACGAAATCTCCTTGCTCCAGCCCCAGCCAAAACTCCAGGACTATTTTCTTAGGGTGATGACCACACTCGCCGAATATTTTTCCGTGAATTACGGAGCGATTATCCTTCGGGATGACAAGAGGGATTCGCTCCATGTGGAAGCCCTTTATGGAATAGAGATGGAAAAACATCCCCGTCTCTGTTCCTCCAGAAAGGGAGTGATTGGGGAAGTTCTCCGATCTCGCCAACCCATGCCCATTCATGACTTAAACCATGAGCCTCTCTATGAGGAAACCCTAAAAAGCCAGAAACAGGCCGAGAAGATTCGGTCTCCACTCCTCTGTATTCCGCTAATCGCTGAGAGGGAAACGATTGGAGCGTTGAACATCAACCCCCTTTATGGGTCCAAAAATGAGTTTGCTGAAGACTTTCATTTTCTGGCTGTCCTTTCTGCGATTCTCTCTCCTATGATCAGAAATTATCATTTCAAAATGGAAGGTTGGCATACCGAATCAAATCCGTCAAAATTGAAAACCGCAATGTTAGAGGAAATTCTTAAGGAGCGGTTGACAGAGATGTTGAACCGGATTGACCCTTACGTCGAGTTAAAGAGCAAAACAGGTCTTCTTGGCGACATCATCTCACTGGTAGAGAAAATTATGATCAAATCCGCTCTCGAAAAAGTGGGCGATGTTCAGACCTTAGCAGCCCAACTGCTGGGGATCAATCGCAACACCCTTCGAACAAAGATGAAAGAGTATAAGATTAAATCACGCTGATTCCATTGCGGAACGAAGATTGCCGATTACGGAATTAAATTCCAAAATCCCTGTCTTCGGCAGCTCAGCCTGTTCCAAAATCCGAACGGAAAATTCCCTTGCAATCATTCCATTAAAAAGTCAGAATTTAAATATGAGCAACCCAAAAGAAAACGTCGATTCGCTAAGGAACGTATGCTTTCAGTGGGGCGCCTCTCTCTTTGGGGTAGCCGATTTGAATCGATTAAACAGAGAGACTATCCTTATTCCTCCGGAAACCTTCCGTGGCTTCCCTTTTGCCATCTCTATTGGATACCATCTATCTGACTCAATTCTTGAAGGCATTGAGGATGCTCCTACCCCTCTTTACTTCCATCATTATCAGCGGGTCAACATTCTCCTCGATACGATCGGCCTCCTCCTCTCTTCGGCCATTCAGGGAAAAAGATCTCAGGCTCTGCCCATTGCAGCCTCACAGATCATTGACTGGAAGAATCAGAGGGGTCATCTTTCACACAAACATGTGGCAAGAGCAGCGGGATTGGGATGGATTGGACGGAATAATCTTTTGGTGACCGAACCGTTTGGATCGCGGATTCGTCTTGTCACTATTCTGACCGATCTCCCTCTCGAAGTCGATTCTCCAATGGAAAAGGACTGCGGTACCTGTCGTGTCTGTATGAAAGTCTGCCCGGCAGGAGCCATTCAAGAGAGACAAGAGGATTTTGATCACCTTCGATGTTACGAACAATTAAGAGCCTTTTCAAAAACCCTCCATCTCAGCCATAATATCTGTGGCATCTGCGTCAAGGCCTGCCGAGGCAAAGGATGACATCTTGGAATCGTGGAATAGTGGAATGATGATCATTTGCTGGAAAAAGAGGATTTTTCTCTCTTTCAACCCACTATTCCAACATTCCCGTTTTCCAATATCCCATGACTACAACGGGGGGCAACACGCCAATGGACAGACATTCTATCCGCTCATCAAGAGATTATGATGTGATCGTGGTAGGTGGCGGTCATGCCGGCATTGAAGCCTCTCTGGCTTGCGCCCGAATGGGCCATGCCACTCTTCTCATCACTCAGAAAGCCGATCAAATCGGGTATATGTCCTGCAATCCTGCCATTGGCGGTCTGGCCAAGGGCCATCTGGTGAGAGAGATTGATGCCCTCGGTGGAGAAATGGCCCGCGCCACGGATGAGACAGGCATCCAGTTTAAACAGCTCAATACGGGTAAAGGCCCTGCCGTCCGATCCTCCAGAGCTCAGGTGGACCGCCAGGCCTACCGGCTCAGAATGAAAACAGCGGTGGAGTGCCAGGCAAACCTTTCTGCCCAAGAGGCAACTGCCGAAAAGATCCTCGTGGATGGAGATCGAGTTATCGGGGTGGCGACCGATTCAAGTGAAACCTTCTATGGGAAGGCCCTGGTTCTTGCCCCGGGAACCTTTCTTAATGGCCTCATCCATATTGGCCTGACCCATTTCCCTTCAGGCAGAATGGGCGATCCTCCTTCCATTGGCCTTTCCGACTCAATTAGAGATTTGGGATTTCGAATGGGAAGGCTGAAGACTGGCACTACTCCAAGGTTGGATGCTCGTACGATCAACTTCTCCCACCTTACTCCTCAATATGGAGACGAACCACCGGTTCCCTTCTCCTTTTCAACAGCTAAGATTGAAACAGACCAAATCCCCTGCTACATCACCTATACTAATCCGACCACTCACGAAATTATTAAAAGCGGCCTCGACCGTTCCCCTCTATTCTGTGGGGTGATCAAAGGAATCGGGCCACGATACTGCCCTTCGATTGAGGATAAAGTGGTTCGTTTTGCCGATAAGAAGAGACATCAGATCTTTCTCGAACCGGATGGAAGAAATACCAATGAGGTCTACCCAAACGGTATTTCCACCAGCCTTCCGCTCGATATTCAGATGCGCATGCTTCGATCCATTGAGGGTTTGGAAGAAGTAGAGATCATCAGACCGGGTTATGCCATCGAGTACGATTTTGTTGACCCAACCGAACTCCGCCCTTCTCTTGAAACGAAAAAGGTCAGCGGCCTCTTTCTGGCTGGCCAGATCAACGGCACTTCTGGCTATGAAGAAGCCGCTGCCCAGGGATTGATTGCAGGGATCAATGCTGCGCTCTCCATACAAGGAAAACAGCCCCTGATCTTGAAACGTTCCGAGGCATACATCGGTGTCCTGATTGACGACCTCATTACGAAAGGGACTACCGAACCCTACCGAATGTTCACCTCTCGTGCCGAATACCGCCTCCATCTCCGTGAAGATAATGCCGATCTGAGATTAAGGGAGTACGGATATCGAATCGGATTGGTCAAGGAAGATGATTATCGAACCTTTCTGGCGAAAAAATCTGAAATCGAAAAGGCTCTCTCCAAAATATCAGAATTAAAAATCACTCCCACCAAAGAAAACAATGAGCTCCTCCATCGTTGGGGTTGCACTCCATTAAAAAAGGAGGTTTCCTGCCGAGAATTATTAAAAAGGCCTGAAATCCATTTTGAACATCTCTCTGAATTTGACCCGAGCCTCAAAGCGATTAAAAAAGAGGCAAGCCAGCAGGTTGAAATCCAGGTGAAATATGAAGGCTACATCAAAAGGCAGATGGAAATGATTGAACGGTTCAGAAAGTTAGAGGAAGTCACCTTTCCAGAGGATTTTGATTTTCGTTCGGTGATCGGCCTTTCAACAGAGGTGATGGAAAAACTGATTAAAATAAGACCCCGCTCCCTCGGCCAAGCCTCAAGGATCTCCGGTGTCACGCCAGCCGCCATCTCCATCCTCACGGTCAACCTGAAGAAACAGGGATATCTATGAGTTTCGATTTGAGCTCTAAAATTCTGTAACCAACTGAATAACCTTCTTGGCAGTGTATTCCGCGGTATCGGCCAATCCGGCTACAGGTATGAAACGGTCTGCATTCGAGGCAAAGAGGCAGGTGACCGAAGCAGGAAACTCCTCATCGGCCCGATTAAAAATATAGTAGAGAGGAATACGTGGCAAGGAGTAGATTGTAAAAGAGAAATCACATCTTCGGGCATCCTTGTTCGGATGTCCGGAAAAGCGGTAGATGATCTCTTCCTGATGTCTCTGGATCGCTTCGACATAAGGAATAAGCGCTTTTTCAGCATTCGTGGTAAATGCTCCTTGATAGCCCATGCCTCCTGGAAATTGTTTAAAGGCTTTCAACGGTTGCAGCTGAACCATCTCATTCGTAACAAAACTCGCATACATGGCGATGAGGACCCCCTCGGGTCCGCTCATCATCTGACTATCCAGAATAATCTGATCCGGATGAAGCTCACATTGTCCACCAAAAGCCTGAAAGTGAAAACAACCTCCCCCATACCTGGCAGGAAGTGCCACTTCCAGTTCATCAAGAGGACGAGACCAGGCTTTTCTCAGATACCCTTTCTGAATGTCGAGAAAATTTTGAGACATCGAAGTTCATCGCTGGGGTTCGATGATCACCTTGATCGATTCTTTGGCTTCTGCAACCAACTGAAATCCGAGTCCTGTTTTAGCCAAAGGAAGACGATGGGTGATCATTTTTTGAAGTGGAAGACGATGAATTTGAATCAAGTTGATCGCCTGAAGAATATCGCTGGGAGCTCCTCCATAGGTGGTCAATAGACTGATCCCATCATTCCAGAAATTAAAAAATGGAAATACAAAATTGAGATCCGGCTCAAGGGGTGCAAAACAGAGGACAGTTCCACCCCGTTCGACAGA
Source organism: uncultured Pseudomonadota bacterium (assembly GCA_937124575.1). GTDB lineage: Bacteria > Desulfobacterota > BSN033 > BSN033 > UBA1163 > RBG-16-49-23. Next base: position 20,967 of record CAKZKY010000259.1, read on the forward strand.
TTGCAAAGCCTGAAGATAGGCCGAAATGGCTCCTGCACAGACGATGACGAGATCAGCCAATCGGCCTTGGTTGATTTCACGAATCGCTTCGGGATCAGCATCTTTGGCAAGGATCGCTTCATCTGCCCCGAAGTTTTTAGCAGCCCTTATGCGAAATTCGTTGATGTCGGAGGCAATGATTCTCCTGGATCCTGAAACACGGGCCAGCGCAATGTGTAGGAGACCAGAAATACCGCTTCCGATCACGAAGACGCTCTGTCCAGACATGAGCTTGGCCAATCTCTGGCCTCGAATAACGCAGGCCAAGGGTTCGATAAAGACCCCTTCTTCAAATGAGATCTCTTGGGACAGTACGAATGTCCCACGGTCCACATTGATCTTTGGGATACGGATATATTCCGCAAAACCTCCTGGATCCAAGTTGGTCGTCCGGAGCGTATCGCAGACTGTATGATGACCATTCAGGCAGTAATAGCATGTGTTGCAGGGAACATGATGGGAGACAAAGACCCGATCGCCGATCTTAAAATTTTCAACTCCCTTACCCACTTCAACGATCTCTCCTGCAATCTCATGTCCGAGCACCCGGGGCGCCTTCTTGATCCGGTACCACTCCATCACATCACTGCCACAGATCCCGCTGGCAACCACCTTGACCAACAATTCCCCTGCTCCTATTGGAGGGGTAGGATATTCCTCCAATCGAACATCCCGGTTGCTGTAATACATGGCCACACGCATCGTCTTTTTCCACCCCTTCCATCCATTTCAATGGAATTACATTAAGGGTTAACATACGAACTTCGTTTCAGTCAAATCTTAAGGTTTTTGAAAAAAGCCAGAAATCTCTAATCAGGGAGCGAAAAGCAGTTTTTCAGAGCTCTCATCCTTTTCCATTGACAATCCCCTACCCATCATTAAAATGGAGGAAGATCATAGGAAGGTAAAATATGTTAATAGACTATTCCGCTCTTGACCACCCTCTTCTGTTAAACTTTATCTTTTACCCAAGAAGGGATCACACCCCCTGCCCTTCCAATGCCTTTGACCTCTCCGTCAAAGTTGAGGAAGAGGTTCAAATCTCTTGTCGTTTCTATATGGAACATCCCAGAGGGCCTTCGATTCTCTTCTTCCATGGGAATGGCGAGGTTGTGAGTGATTATGATGAGATGGCCCCCTTTTACCACCGAAGAGGAATCAACCTCGTGGTCTCCGATTATCGGGGTTATGGAAAGAGCTCAGGATTTCCAACCCTCACCTCCCTCTATCACGATGCTCCTTTAATCTTTCAAGGAGTCAAAGATGAACTCATCCAAAGAGGGTTTAGGTCTGATCTCTGGGTGATGGGAAGGTCCTTAGGAAGTCTATCTGCCCTCGAAATAGGACGTCACTTTCAGAAAGAACTGAAAGGATTGATTATCGAAAGCGGTTTTCATTGTGTGACAAGGATCTTGACCCATTTTGGATATCCACTCAATCTCAATATATCCAGGATCGATCAAGAAAGCCTGAAAAGGATAGGTGAGATTTTCCTGCCGACGCTCATCATCCATGGTGATCGAGACCAAATTGTCCCGATTGAAAATGGCCAAACGATTTTTCAGTCTATTCAATCGGAGGATAAAGAGTTTCTCATCATCCCTAAAGCAAACCATAACGATATCTTTTGGGTAGGTCGCGAGAAATATCTGGAGGCCGTCCAAAAATTTATTGAACGAACCGATCAGCCCCTTACAACACGGCACACGCCATGAAAGCCCTCCTTCTCCAGCTTCCCATCCAGGATCATGACTACTTCTGCAGTCGAGAACATGTGCCCTTGGCTCCTGCCTACCTACAAGCGATGGGAAGAGCTAAAGGATTCGATGTGGAACTTCTTCCCAAAGAACTCATGCGCTATGGGAATGATCAGGCCATTCTTCAATTTCTTAAAGAGGCGAAGCCAGACCTGATTGGAATGAGCTGTTACCTCTGGAATATGGAGCGGAGCCTCTTTTTGGGAAGGGAGATTAAAGCGATCTTCCCTCAATGTCGTGTCATATTGGGCGGACCTGAGATTATACCTTCGAATGATTTTCTCCTTCAGTGCCCGGATTTTGACATCGGTGTGGTTGGAGAAGGTGAAACCCTCTGGCTTCAACTGTTACAGGCCTTTCCTGAAATTCCGAAGCTTCCCAATCTGATCCTCCTGGATAAAAGAGGTCAATGGTCTTTCAAAAAAGGAGAGACCCCTTCTCTCTCCTTAGGAGATCTTCCTTCCCCTTACTTGATGGGTTATCTCGATTCCCAGATCGAAGAGGTTCTTTATCTGGAAACCCTCAGGGGATGTCCACGACGCTGCTCTTACTGTAATTACCATAAACAGTTTCCTAAGGTTCGACTCTTTCCCATGGATCGGATTTTAAGCGAGGTGAGACGGGCCAGAGAAAAAGGGGTTAAGGAGATCGTCTTTCTCGATCCCTGTTTTACTGAAAGACCTGATCTCGAAATTTTCCTCAAAGAGCTTATCAATATCAATTTCGATAAAGCCATCCATTTTCACATAGAAGGAATTGCCGAAAGCATAACTCCACAACTTTCTGAAAAAATGGCAAAGGCAGGCTTTGAGCAGATCGAGGTTGGTCTTCAGAGTCTGAAACGGAGTACCTTAAAAGCGGTCAATCGTGTTTCTAATCTAAAAAACTTTCTCCAAGGTGTGAAGGCTCTTCAAATGTCAGGAATTGAGGTGATGGTTGATCTAATTGCAGGACTTCCGGGAGATAGGCTCAGGGATATTCGAGCCTCTCTCGACTGGGTCTTAGACCATGAAGTCTATGATATCCTCATGCTTTATCCTCTCCACCTCGTTCCTGGCACAAAACTTCGAAACGAAGCGCAAAGCCTCGGGATCTCCTTTTTAGAAAAGCCTCCCTATTTGTTGACCAAAAATCAGGAAATAACCGCTAAAGAGATGGCCATGGCTTTTCAGTATTATTCCGACCGAATGGAGATGGATGCCTCTGCCTTAGAGATTCCCTGGGGTTTCCGGCCTGGGCAGAAATCCTATTGCTTAGGCCAATTTCAGACCAGAATCGAATGGAAAGTTTCCCATTCGATACCTTCAAACCTCCGTCGTTTAAACCGAAATGGTTATGCCATCTGTATCTCTCTCTCCGCCTCCGTTCTCAAGGAACCTTCTTCTCTACTCTCCATACTAAAAGAGTACTTAAAGAAAAACCCATTTTCCCTTTTATCCATTGAAGTTCCCGCTGATTCTCATCCAGTTGATCTTCAGCCCCTTTGGGAGCTGGCTCAAAATCATCACCACTTGATCGATCGGGACTATACGGTGAATCACACCCCCATTCGAAGTTTTTTGATTCTCAGCCAAAATAAGGGGCTCATCTGGAAATGGCCTGATCCTCGTGAATCCCAGCCACTCCATCTACCCGATGGCCAAAAAGTCCCCTTTTATCCTGTCTGCTTAGTAGCTAAAGAGGGAGAAATCCCACCATGGTTTAAGCAGCATCTCAAAGAAAGATTTGCGACTTTACCAGAAATCCGAAGGTGGGAAGAGCCTGAGGAGTGATTACTTACTTCTCTTCATCTTCTCATGTTCGAAGATGTCGATTGCCTCTTGGACAGTTGCTTTCTTATGGATGATGGCGCGCAGGGCCTTGATCATCGCTACTGGATGGTCATGTTGCCAAATGTTTCGGCCCAGATTGACCCCAATGGCCCCCTTTTGCATGCCATCGTAAACAAACTCGAATACTTCTCTTTCCGTATCCACCTTTGGTCCACCTGCCATAACCACAGGCACAGGACAGCCATTAACCACCTTGTCGAAATTCTCGCACCAGTAGGTCTTCACAATCCTGGCACCCAACTCAGCGGCAATCCGGCAACTTAAGGCAAGGTAGCGGGCATCTCTCTTTTCCAATTCCTTGCCAACAGCCGTCACGGCCATCACAGGGATACCGTACTTTTCTCCTTCATCGACGAGCTTTGCAAGGTTGAGGAGGTTCTCTTTCTCATGCTCGCTACCGATGAAGATTGAGATGCCCACAGCCGCTACATTGAGCCGAATGGCCTCTTCCATGGAGGTCGTAAGACCTTCATCGGAAAGGTCTTTTCCAACCATACTCGTCCCTCCTGAAACTCGGAGGATAATGGGTTTGGTATGTTCTGGATCAATTGAAGCCCGTAGGACGCCTCTCGTCACAAAAAGGGCATCACAATAAGGTAGCAGAGGTTTGATCGTCTCACCGGGTTTTTCCAGTTTTCGGGTAGGCCCCTGAAAGTAGCCATGATCGATCGGCAAGAAGAGACAATGTCCATCCGATTGAATCAACTGTGCCAAACGATTCCTCATTCCCCATTCCATAATGATCCCCCTTTTGAGATCTCAGATTTAAGATTTGAGATTGAAAAAATCTGCAATCTGAAATCTACAATCCGCAATCTACTTTCCAATAATATACTTCACCACCAGATCGCCAACCTGAGAGGTGCTGTAGCCCATCTTGCCTGCGCTTAAGCTCTTCACATCGTTCTTCACCACTTCCATAATGGCCGCTTCAATGGCTCTGGCTGCCTCCTCTTCACTAAGGTTTTCCATCATCATCTGACACGCTGCAATGGCTGCTAAGGGGCTGACGACCCCTTTTCCAGTATATTTGGGTGCAGACCCCCCCATGGGTTCAAACATCGAAACGCCTTTGGGATTAATATTTCCTCCTGCCGCAATGCCAAGACCTCCCTGAATTATGGCTGCCAAATCGGTGATGATGTCTCCGAACATATTATCGGTTACGATCACATCGAACCACTCGGGATTCTTCACCATCCACATGCAGATGGCATCGACATGGGCATAATCGGTCTCAATATCGCTATACTCCTTTGCCACTTCTTTGAAGGTCCTCTCCCATAGGTCGAAGGCATAAGTGAGGACATTTGTCTTTCCACAGAGTGTGACCTTTTTCTTCTTGTTCCGCTTTCGACAGAACTCAAAGGCATAACGGAGACACCGTTCCACGCCCCTGCGGGTATGGATCGCTTCTTGAACTGCAATTTCATCAGGAGTGCCTTTTTTGTGAAATCCTCCTGCTCCTAAGTAGGCACCTTCCGTATTCTCCCGGACAACGACAAAATCGATGTCTTCAGGCCCCTTGTCTTTCAAAGGGGTCTCCACACCTGGATAGAGTTTCACCGGCCTGAGATTGATATACTGATCCAGTTCAAAACGGGTCTTCAGCAGAATCCCCTTCTCAAGGATTCCTGGTTTAACGTCCGGGTGACCGATGGCTCCGAGATAGATGGCATCCATCTTGCGAAACTCATCAAGGGTCTCGTCCGGAAGAATAACCCCTGTCTTAAGGTAATGATCGCCTCCCAAATGGTAATGGATCAACTCATACTTAAAATTGAACTTTTCGGAGACGGCCTTCAGAACCTTCAGCCCCTCAGCCACGACCTCCGGGCCGGTTCCGTCTCCAGGAATCACTGCAATTTTGTACATGGTTCTCCTCTCTTATTCGCAATCCTCCGTGATAAAGGGATATCCGCAAACAACGAAAAAATGGTACAGTATAGGTAAAGGTTAGGGTTACGAAGCCCGTATCGGTTATCGTCAAAGGGTAAAGGTGAAAAGTTAATACGATCGGCACAACGCCTTCTTGCCGATATCTTTCCGGTAATGGACACCTTCCCAGGAAATCTTCTGAACTGCCTCATAAGCCCTTTCGATGGCTTTCGGAATATTCGCTCCCAAACCGGTTACGCCTAAAACTCTCCCTCCATTGGTAATGATCTTGCCATCGCCAAAAGCAGTGCCCGCATGAAAGACGAAGACGTCCTCCATCTTCGAAACCTCTTTTAACCCTTCGATTACCTTTCCTCTTTCGTAGGCTCCAGGATACCCCTTCGATGCCATGACCACACAGACCGAAGCCTTATCCTCCCATTCGATCTGGCACTGAGAGAGCTCTCCATGGATACAGGCTTCGAGAATGGGAATTAAGTCTCCCTTCATACGCATCAGCACTGGTTGAGTCTCCGGATCTCCGAAGCGGGCATTGAATTCCAGTACCTTAGGATGACCGTTATGGATCATCAACCCAGCATAGATGACCCCCTTATAGGGTCTTCCCTCTTCTGCCATTCCCTGAATGATCGGCCTTAAAATCTTCTCAATGATTCTCTGATTGACCTCGTCTGTGACCACAGGTGCAGGAGAGTAAGCCCCCATGCCTCCAGTATTGGGTCCCTCATCGGCGTCAAAAACTGGCTTATGGTCCTGAGAAGAAGCTAACGGAAGAATGGCTTTCCCATCCGTAAAGGCAAGATAGGAAGCTTCTTCCCCTACCAGATACTCCTCAATCACCACCCGACGCCCTGCTTCACCAAAAACTTTTTTCACCATGATCTGATCTACCGATTGGATGGCCTCTTCAACAGTTTTACAGAGGATGACCCCTTTGCCTGCAGCCAGACCATCTGCCTTCACCACGATGGGAGCGTCCTGTTTACGAATATAGTTGATTGCGTCTCCCTGATCTTCAAATACTTCATAAGCGGCAGTCGGAATATGATACTTCTTCATCATCCCCTTGGCAAAACCTTTGCTTCCTTCAAGCTCAGCTGCCTTCTGGCTTGCTCCAAAGATGGAGAGCCCTTTCGACTCGAAGAGATCAACGATACCCCGTGTGAGAGGCTCTTCTGGCCCAACCACAGTAAGGTCAATCTCCTCCTTCAATGCAAAATCGAGAAGACGACTTAAATCATTCGCTTGGATGGGAACGAGGGTCGCCTGCTCCGAGATTCCTGCATTTCCTGGAGCACAATAGACCTTCGTGACTTTCGGGCTCTGTCTGATCTTCCAAACCAGAGCATGCTCCCTGCCACCACCACCGACTACCAGCACCCTCATATGTCCCTCGTGATTCGTATTGCAAAAGTGACTAAAGTTAAAAGTGAGCCAAAGTGTCTAAAGTGATACCGATCTCAAAATTTTAAGCATTTTAGTCATTTTAGTCACTTAAAACTTTAGTGCCTAAAGTGTCTCATTCCAGTAAAGACCATGGCGATGTTATATTCGTCAGCGGCTGCAATCACTTCATCATCTCGAATCGAACCACCGGGTTGGATGATCGCTGTAGCGCCTGCCTCTGCTCCAGCATCCACGCCATCCCTGAAAGGAAACATCGCATCCGAAGCCAGTACTGTGCCTTTGGTTGAGGACTGCGCCTTCATCTTGGCCAAGCGAGTTGAATCAATCCGACTCATCTGGCCTGCCCCTATGCCAATGGTCCGATCTTCTCTAACCAAGACAATGGCATTTGACTTGACATGCTTAGCCACCTTCCATCCAAAGGCCATGGCCCTCTTCTCTTCTTCTGTTGGTTTCCTTTTCGTAACGACCTTCCACTGTTCCATTGGAACTTTACCAAGATCCCGGTCCTGGACCAGAAGCCCACCCACCACCTTTTTGAAATCGAATCCCTTTTGAAGAACATAGGAAGACAGGGGTGGTGTTTGAAGGATACGAAGGTCTTTCTTTGCCTTAAGAATCTCCAAGGCTTCTGGATCAAATCCCGGAGCAATGATCGCTTCAAGGAAGATCGGAAGCATCTCCTTTGCCGTCTCTGGATCAACTGGCCGGTTGAACCCGACAATACCCCCAAATGCTGAGACTGGGTCACAGTCTCTTGCTTTTTTATAGGCATCAACCAGTCCCGTTAAAGAGACGGCCACGCCACATGGATTATTATGTTTGATGATGACCACAGCCGGCTCTTCAAACTCCTTGACCGTTTCATAAGCAGAATCAAGGTCGAGAATATTGTTATAAGAGAGCTCTTTCCCCTGAAGCTGGACAGCATTGGACACAGAGGGTTCAGTCAATAAATATTCGCGATAGAAAGCCGCCTTCTGGTGTGGATTCTCCCCATAGCGGAGTTCCTGCGCCTTCTTCACTTGAAATGTGAATGTTTCCGGAAATTCATAAACCTTCTTGTCTTTTTCGATCTGCCCGAGATAATTGGAAATCGCCCCGTCATAGCGTGCCGTATGTTGGAATACTTTTCTTGCCAACCGGAAATTGGTCTCAAGGGAAACCTCCCCTTTCTCCTTCAATTCAGAGAGAATTGTCTCATAATCACTCGGATCCACCACAACCGTCACATCCGGATAATTCTTTGCTGCTGACCGGAGCATGGTTGGCCCGCCGATATCAATATTTTCGATGGCATCTTCGAGACTGCAATCCTCCTTTGCTACAGTTGCTTCAAAGGGATAAAGATTGACCGCCACCAGGTCAATAGGAAGGATACCATGCTCTTTCATCTTTGCAACATGTTCCGGCTTCGATCTCTGGCCCAAAAGCCCTCCATGGACTTTCGGATGAAGGGTCTTCACCCTGCCATCCATCATCTCTGGAAACCCTGTAAGTTCCGAGATGTCTTTTACCAGAATCCCATTCTCTCTCAATGTTTTGGCTGTCCCTCCGGTCGAAAGGATCTCCACACCCATCTCTGCCAGACCTTTGGCAAATGAGACCACCCCTGTCTTATCCGATACACTGACAATCGCCCTTTTGATCTGACCCATCTCTTAACCCCCCTTATAATTTCGGATTGCATAACCCCTCCTCTCCTTCCCTTAACCTAAGGGGAGGTAGGGTGGGGTTACTTCAATTTTAAATCTGCAATTTTAAAAACCTAGCTGCTCTCCAACAATTATAATTAACACATCCGTCAAGGATGGCCTTCTCTCATGAATGACAATGACCCTACAGATCCTATTAGGAGAGTTGCAATCCACACATCTTCCAACCTTTGCACAGGGCACATCAATATTGAGTCGTCTCGCATTGAGTGGAGCGGACACATTCTTGATTCTCTTGATCGCCTCCTCTACGTTCTCGATGATCTTGTTATAACCCGCTACCAGAATGACCTTGCCTGGACCAAAGACCGAGGCATTAACTCGATTTCCAATCCCATCAATATTGACCAGCTCCCCGTTCAGGGTGATGGCATTAACACTACTCAGGAAGAGATCACAGGTCATCTGTGCTTTGCGAATTTGTAAAATTTCCTCCTTCGAAAGTCCTGGTTTCCAGTGATTATAGACAACATTTCCCTGGCCTTCGAGTCGTTCCACAATTCCCAACTCTCTGACAGTCACTGAACCGCCCACACCGACCTTCTGCTGAGGAACGACATACTTCCAAATCTCTTCGGTTGCCTCCTTCTTATCCTTCACAAAGATCGCCTTAAAATCATGAGCCTCCAATCTCTCAATAGCCCTCTTGACTCGTTCCTCGATCCACCATTGCTTAATAGGGTCCATTCTTCCCTCCTTACAAAACCGAAAAATACTGCTCTAACTCATAGTCTGTGACGCGGGAGCGGTAACGCTCCCATTCGACCTTCTTATTCTCAATAAACTTATAGAAGACTTCGTCTCCGAGGGCTCTTCGTACCAGATCACTTTTCTCCGTGACCTGAATCGCTTCCCAGAGGTCCTCTGGTAGGGTTTCAATCCGATGTCTCCTTCTCTCTTTTTCGGTCATCTCATAGACATTTCTCTCCACCGGATCTCTTAAAGGATACTTCTTCTCGATCCCCTCTAGCCCAGCCGCCAACATCACAGAGAAGGCTAAATAGGGATTGCAGGCCGGATCTGGGCACCGGTATTCCACACGGGTCGCAAGCTCCTTTCCTGGTTTGTAGACGGGGATTCGGATGAGATCGGAGCGGTTCTTCTGTGCCCAAGAGATATAGACCGGCGCTTCGTAACCAGGCACCAACCGCTTATAGGAGTTTACCCATTGATTGGTAACCAGGGTGATCTCACGGGCATGCTTCATCAGTCCGGCAATATAATGTTTGGCGACATCGGATAGATGATACTTATCTTTCGGATCGAAAAAGGCATTCTTACTTCCTTTAAAAAGAGACTGATGTGTATGCATCCCACTTCCGTTGATTCCAAAAACAGGTTTAGGCATGAAACTGGCATATACACCATTCTTTAGAGCTACCTCTTTGACGACCAATCGGTAGATCATCGTATTATCGGCCATCGTTAAGGCATCTGTATACTTTAAATCAATTTCATGTTGACTGGGTGCGGCTTCATGGTGGCTGTATTCAACTTGGATGCCCATCTCTTCCAGGACCATAACAGCCTGTTTGCGGAGGTCGCTTGCCACATCAAGAGGGGTCAAATCGAAATAGCCTCCTGAATCGAGAAGCTCTGGCTTGCCCGAAGAATTCCTAAAATAGAAAAACTCCAGCTCTGGGCCTACGTTAAAGGTGTATCCCATCTTTTGAGCCCTCTCCAGATTCCTCTTTAACACCCAGCGAGGATCACTCTGATAAGGTTTCCCATCGGGCTGTAGGATGTCGCAGAACATGACCGCCACCACATGGTCATTTGCCTTCCAGGGGAAAATCCTGAAGGTAGATGGATCAGGCTTGGCCACCATATCGCTTTCATCAATCCTTGCAAAACCGGCCACAGAGGAGCCGTCAAACCCCATTCCGTCTTCAAGAGCTGATTCTAATTCGCGAATGGTGATCGCAAAGCTCTTCAAAAAGCCGAGGATATCGGAGAACCATAGCCTGACAAACCTGACCTTCTTCTCCTTTGCAATCCTCAGAACATCCTCTCTACTTAATTTAGCCATAAGTTCCCCCTCTGATTAAGAATTGAACGAATCCTGTATGACGGATTGGTCTCTCCTAAAGATTGAAAATACTCTGGAGACCTGGATCAGGGTTACGGCTACGAAGCCCGTATCGTTCATAAAAGGTTAGGTCCAAGGTCTTTAACTCTTTTCTATACGGAACGTTACCGATAACCGAAACAGGCATCATAACCTTTGCCGTCATAAAAAACCCTTTACTTCCAATTAGACTCTGTCCATAAACTAATTTTTCCAAGAAAGGTATCATTTCGGCGAAACCCGGAATCCAGTTCTCTCAAGGACTTCTGGATGCCGGATCAAGTCCGGAATGACGGACAAACTGAATTTATAAACAGAAACTAATTAAAGATAGAACAGGTTTAGCATAATCCCCCTTCTCGGGTCAACCCCAATGTCTTCCAATTGACAATGATTCACCTTTTTTGTAAATTAAGTCCAAATGGCTAAGAAAGGAGTTCCCACATTGCTTTACAAAAAGACTTCCTACAAACAGCAGATCAAGGCCCTCACTGAAATCAGCAAGGCCATCTCGTCAGATAGGTACCTTGATGATATTCTAAAACTGATCGTGACAGTCACGGCCAATGTGATGGACTCAAAGATCTGCTCTCTCTGGCTTCTCGATGAGAAAGAGAAGGCTCTCAAAATCCGAGCCACCCAAACCATGAGCGAGGAATATCTGAAAGAGAGGAGCCTAAAATTGGGTGAGGGTGTTGTAGGCTATGTGGCCCAGACCAAAAAACCCCTGGCCATCCTCGATGTCCTCAAAGAGCCCCGGTATAAGGAGAAAGAGTTGGCAAAAAAGGAAGGTCTGGTCTCCATGCTGAGCGTCCCTCTTGCCATTAAGGATAAGGTCATCGGCGTGATCAACTGCTATACCTCTTATCCTCATCAATTTACCGAAGCAGAACAAGACATGCTTACGGCAGTTGCCAGTCAAGCCGCCATCTGTATTGAGAGTACGGAGTTGATGGTAAAAACTAAGGTGATCCAAGAGGAATTGGAGGTTCGAAAACTGATCGAAAGAGCAAAGGGTATTCTGATGAAACGGCAGGGGCTGAGCGAAGAGGAAGCCTTCAAACGGATCCGCAAGGCGAGCATGGATAGCCGAAAAACGATGCGCGAAATCGCCGAAGCCATCCTCCTCACCGACAAAATGGGTGGGTAGTGAAAATAGCTCCTGACATTGGATATACGACAAAGAAAGAGATGTCATCCGTCTGTCATCCATAAAGTAAACCTCGCTTATTCCCACCCTAAAGACGGGGCTTTTCTTCATCCTTGGATTTGAAATTGCCTTCATCCCCAGTCTAAAGACTGGGGCTTTCGGGATTATACGGAGTGATGTTCTGTAATGGTTGTTTGACACTCTTCAAAAGAACCCACCACGGGCTATTTAAGATGATAGCTCCTGTTTCCAATGCAACAACGGGCTTAACTTGCCACCTTCCTTCTCTAAGAGGAACACAGGACAGAGTTGACAACCAGAAATAACCTGGGGTATAGAAATCGCTAAAAAGGAGAAAAAGGTGAAAACAATTGCCATCCTTGGAACTCTAAACACCAAGAGAGAAGAAATTAACTATATTAGAGAGAGAATCATAGAGAAGGGCCATCAAGCGATCATCGTCGATCTCAGCCTCAATCTATGGGATACATCTT
>CAKZKY010000260.1 GCA_937124575.1 uncultured Pseudomonadota bacterium
TCGGAAGGGGTATGGCAGTAATTACCTCCACGGGGATGCGGACAGAATTCGGCAAGATTGCCGAGGAGATCACTGCGATAAAAGCCGAAAAAACTCCCATTGAAAAAAGGACGGAAGAGATAGGGAAATGGCTCGGCATTTTTGCCCTTTCTATCTGCTTTCTTGTCGCAGGGATCAGCGTCCTGCGAGAGGCCCTGAGCGGCAAGATCGATCTTCCATTCATTGTCACTACGGCAATGTTTGCCGTGGCTCTTGCCGTAGCCGCTGTCCCTGAAGCTCTGTCAGCCATTGTCACAGGCACTCTTGCCATTGGGATGCGCCAGATGGCTAAAAAGAATGCCCTGGTCAGAAAAATGCCTGCCGTTGAAACCCTGGGGTGCACCACTGTGATCTGTTCTGATAAGACAGGAACCCTCACGAAAGGTGAAATGACGATTCGAAAAATATTTGCCGGAGGCAGATGGATAGAGGTTACGGGTGTTGGATATGCACCGGAGGGAGAGATGAGAGGTTCCGACATCCTCCATCCAGAAGATATTCATGCCCTGCACTTGCTCCTCCAGGGAGGGCTTCTATGTAATGACTCCTCACTGGAAAAGAAAGAAGGAAAATGGACGATCAAAGGCGACCCGACAGAGGGCGCCCTCGTGGTGGCTGCTGTAAAGGCCGGGATGCATCAAGCGGAGATGCGGCTTGAAAACCCCAGGATCGAGGAGATTCCATTCAGTTCAGAGAGAAAGCGTATGACGACCATCCACCAGATGAAAGACGGCAAGAGATTGGCCTTCATGAAAGGGGCTCCTGAAGTGGTCCTGGAAAAGTGTCGTTATATTTTTGACGATTCCGGCCATAAGGAGCTGGGAGAAAGAGAGAAGGTAGAGATCCTGAAAGCCAATGAAGAAATGGCACAGGGAGCATTGAGGGTTCTCGGGTTTGCCTACAAGGATTGTCCGGATGGGTTAGGGTATACGGAAGAACATATTGAAAAGGATTTGGTGTTTCTTGGACTGGCCGGAATGATCGACCCGCCCAGAGAGGAAGCGATCGAAGCGATTCAGGTATGTAAACAGGTGGGCATTAAGCCCGTCATGATTACAGGGGACCACAGACTCACAGCCATAGCCATTGCAAAAGAGATGGGTATTTATAAAGAGAGCGATATTGTATTGACGGGTAAAGAGCTGGAAAAAATATCCGATGAGGAGTTGGAGAGAATTGTCGATCAAGTCACGGTCTACGCCAGGGTCTCGCCCTTTGATAAGTTGAAAATCGTCAAGGCGTGGAAAAAGAAGGGCGAAGTCGTCGCCATGACGGGGGATGGCGTGAATGACGCCCCGGCCCTGAAACACGCCGATATCGGAGTGGCGATGGGGATTACCGGCACGGAGGTAACGAAAGAGACCGCGGACATGGTCCTGACCGATGACAATTTTGCAACGATTGTCACCGCGATTGAGCGAGGAAGATGGATCTACGACAACATAAAAAAATATCTGATCTATCTCCTTGAGAGCAACGTAGTGGAGGTGGTTTTTATCGGAGGGATGGTTATTGTCTTAGGGCCTGATTATTTGCCTGTCCTGCCGGCCGCCATACTATATATAAATTTGGCCACCGACGGGCTTCCGGCCCTCGCCCTTGGGCTGGCTCCTCCTGATCCTGACATCATGCAAAGAGCACCGCGGGATCCCAAAGAAAGCGTCTTCACCTGGGATGTGAAGGCCTTTATCCTGATGATTCTGGTTATTGAGATCCCGATCCTTTCATACATCTTTTTAAGCGAACTCGTTGATCTAACTCACGCGAGGACTCTGATATTCTTCTTCTTCGTCATAACGGAGCTGGTCATTGCCCTCCACCTCCGTTCAGTGAGATACAGCGTCTTCAAAGTGCCTCCACACAAATGGCTTCTGGTCGCCCTTGCATGGGAGATTGTCATCCTGGTTGTCCTGCTCCAGTTTCCCACATTGCTGGACACCTTTGGAATCACCAAACCGTCGCTTGAAGACATATGGATCATCCTGGGCGCTTGCGTCGTCCTCACCATCGGGATGGAGGTCGTCAAGGCCATTTTGAGAAGAAGAGTGGTCGCGGGCAGGAGGATTCCAGCTTAATTAAGTGAGGAAAAGGTTTGGGTTTGTGAATGAGTACCTCATGGATGTGCCACAGGGATTAAGGAAGGGAGAATAAACCTTAATATTTCAAAACATTCGGTCAAAACAGACATGGGTGAATCCCGCTCAAAGCGGGACTTCGGGGCAAACCTTCAGGCGAATAAGCACACACATCCCAAGTCCTTGCCGGAGTTCACCTCAGACGAGGTCGACCGTTTCCCCTTACATGTCAACTTAATCGCCGCCAGAAGCCTTGAAGAGCGTTTTACCCGTGGCCGTTTTTGCAACTGCAAAGTAAATTCCATTCACAGCTTAATAAAAAACGAAGCCTAAAAGTGACTTTTGTGATGGCCCAGGGTCTTTACAGAGATATCAAACAGAATGCGCTCTGGTTGTGTCAACGAAGACGCTCACTCCGATTATCCCAATGGTAAGGGTAATAGGGGAAAGCGATGGGATCAATCGCCGCCGAAATGCTTGGTCGGCCCTTCCTCTAAGGCCTCATTGATCCAGTTCAAGGCGGCGATCATCTTGGGAAACCCGATCGTCGTCAGGCTAAGGAGAAGGACATGATAAATCTCCTCCGGAGAGA
>CAKZKY010000261.1 GCA_937124575.1 uncultured Pseudomonadota bacterium
AAGATTCTGATTTACGGGTTTTACGATTTCAACCAGGCCCAGAAACGATTGCTCCAGACCTGCTTTGATGAGAAACCGTCCACAGCCTTTCTTCCTTATGAACCCACGCAGGCTTTTGAATTTGTTAAACCCGTCTTGAACTGGTTGAGGGATACCGGATTTAGAGAAGTCGCTCATCAGGATCAAGCCCTCCAGCCTCGCCCTGTCCCTCTTGATCACCTTTGCCTTCACCTCTTTAATGGCGGAAAGCCTTTAGAGGTTGACCTCAAAGGGATTGAGATCCTTTCTGCCCCAGGCGAGGCCAGGGAGGTTCGTGAACTGATCCGAAAGGTTCTTCAGGTGTCTCAGAACGAGGGAGTTGCTTTTCATGAGATAGGGATCCTTTTAAGAACTCCTGAGGAGTATTTACGGCTTTTTCAAGAGACTTTCGGCAACCTTGGGATTAAACCTTTTTTCCGTGAGGGGCTTCCTCTTATCGGGACCCGGGCAGGTCGAAGCGTGATGCTTCTCATTGATATTGCCCACAAGAATTTTTCAAGGCAGTCCGTGATGGAGTTTGCTACCTTTGCAAAATTACGGACCGAAGGTTTCCCTTCGAAAAAGGGCTTTGGCCTCAATCTGTCCCAATGGGAAGCCTTCTCCATTCACGCAGGCATAGTGGAAGGGCAGAAGGAATGGCAAGAGAGGCTTCTCAGGCTTCGGGAGAGTTTGTTAAAGAGTGAAGAAGCCGGAGAGGAAGAAGAAGGAAAGAGGCGGTTTCACAAAAGGGATATCCCTGACCTTGATCAATTGATCCATTTTATCAAAAAGCTCTTTTCCTCCATCGAAGGCTTCTTAGGGGCAAAGACATGGAATGGAAAGGTGGAAGCCCTATTGCAGGCTCTGGATGGGCTTGTGGAGCAGGATGAAGAATGTTTGCTGGTTCAGCAGGCATTGCGAAGGCTTTCTGAGCTCGATGGGACTGCTATTTCTCCCACCCAGACGGAGTTTGTAAGGCTGGTGGGAGAGGTGTTGGAGGTAGGGAGCATCGCCGCAGGAAAGTTTCAGCGTCATGGACCTGCCATTGTCCATCTGATGGCAGCCCGCGGTGTTCCTTTTCGAGTGGTGATCGTTCCTGGCATGGTTGAAAAATCTTTTCCACCTCTGACACGCCAGGATGCCATCCTTCTTGACCACGAGCGAAAGGCGATCAATCGGTTACTGAGTCATAAGGAGAATGGGCCGCTGCCCATGAAGGCCGAAGGAAGGCTCAATGAGGAGAGGCTCCTTTTTCGATTGGCTGTGGGTGCTGCGAGAGAGAGGCTGATCCTGAGCTTTCCCAGAATAGAGATCGGCACAGGCCGAGAGCGGCTGCCCTCCTCATTTCTCCTTGCCATGGTTGAAGCCCTCATTGGGAAGCGGGTTGATTTCAATCAGATTGAGCAGTTTCCGGGACTGGTTCGGTTTCCCTTATCTGGGATTGCTGTCGCCTCTCCAGAAGAGGCCCTTGACGAAATGGAATACGATCTCTCGGTCGGACAGAAGAAGCTATCCGAAAAGAAGCTTGAGCCTCTCGCGTATTTAAAGGAGGTTTCTCCATTTTTTAGTCGAGGCTTTTTACTTGAATCCTCTCGCTGGGGAAAGCGAGTGTTTACGAGCTATGACGGGAGGTTTGGTTCAAAAGAGGTTCTCGATATCCTACGCGAGCGGCATTCGATCTTAAAAAAGAGCATCTCTCCCACCAGGCTCGAAGCCTACGCCACCTGTCCATACCAATATCTATTAGGTGTGATCATGGGAATCGAAGCCCTGACTGAACCCGAAAGAGAGGTGAGCATCTCTCCACAGGACAGGGGAAAGCTCATTCATGAGATCCTCTGGCAATTCTTTACAGATGTGAAGAAAGAGAGGGGGCCTTTGTCTCAATTGAGAATAGAAGACCTCCGGAGGTTGGAGGAGATTGCAAACAGGAAATTCTCTGAGTTTGAAAAGCATGGCGTCACAGGCTTTCCCATGCAGTGGGAGGTTGCCAAGAGGAGCATGCTGGGGATGCTGAGAGAGTTTGTTCTGGAAGAGCTGGATGAAAACGAGTTCATTCCCACCTATTTTGAGGTTCGATACGGGATGAGGCGCCATGGTTCCAAGGATAGTGAGATCTCCACTGAAGAACCTGTCTCATTAGAATTGGGAGGAAAGACCCTTCGTTTGAGGGGCAGGATTGACCGGATTGACCTGAGCAAAGACGGGAAAAGGGCACGGGTGAGGGATTATAAAGCCGGTAAAGTGGCAGGCAAACCCAATGCGTTTGGGGGTGGAAAGAGTTTGCAACTTCCTCTCTATCTCTATGCAGCGAGGCAGTTGCTCAGGTCGCTCCATCATGGCATTGAGGTTGAATCGGCTGAATATTACTTCCTCAAAGATCAGAAATCCGTTCCATTTGAGGCTTCCCAATTAGATGGAAGGGAGCCCGAGCTTCATGCCATCCTTCAGACCATCGCAGAAGGGATTGAAGAGGGCATCTTTATTCCTTTTCCGGACAACCAGAACTGTAGATATCGCTTCTGCGATTTCAGGGTCATCTGCAGCTCCTGGTCCCGGCTCCTTTTTGACCGCAAATCGAAAGACCCAAGGGTGAAGAGATACTTAGAGATGGCAACAGAAGAGGCTGAAGAGGCAGAGGAATGAAACCGGAAACAGAGCTGATTGACAAGGAACATCGCGAGCGCGCGGCTCAAGACCTCTCTCAGAGTTACATTGTTGAGGCAGCTGCTGGAACAGGCAAGACCACGCTCCTGGTCAGCCGTATCCTCAATCTGATTAAGGAGGGTGAGGCGCGTCTTGAAGAGGTCGTCGCCATTACCTTTACGGAGAAGGCAGCTGCTGAATTGAAGGTGAAATTGCGCCAGGAGCTTGAGAAGTCTCTTCCCATGGAGTCAGACCCTGCAAAACATCAGCGCATTTCTGAGGCGATCTCTGATCTGGAGCGGATGCAGGTGACCACGATACACTCTTTCTGCGGGTCTTTATTAAGGGAGAGGCCGGTTGAGGCAGGCCTTGATCCCAATTTTGAGGTTGCCGATGGCCTGATGGCCAGGCTCGTTCAGGCAGAGGTCTGGGAGGAGTGGTTTGAAAAGCAGATGGACGAAGATGATCCGGCCCTTCGCCGGGCAACGCTCTTTGGAATCAGGCCCGATCAGATCCGCAAGATGGCTCAGTCCATGATCGAAAACCGAGACGTATTAAATTACCTCCCTTCTCCTGAGCCTTCTGAGGTTCTTGAAAAAGCCGTTAAACAATTTGTTAGAGACTTTCGAAAAGGGGTTGAAACATTAAACGGGTTTAAGGTCTATTGCCAAAATTCTGAAGATCAGGGAATCCTGACCATTGAAGAGTTGAACGAAAAGCTGATGAGGCTTGAGTCCATTTCTGACATCGAGGAGAAGGAGAGATTCATTGTAAATGAGATTCCAACGAAATTTACGACCAGAGGAAACAAAAAAAACTGGAAACCGAATGATCAACTCAATATCGTCAAGGACCATTTTACCGCCCTTTCAAAAAGGATCGGTGAGACTCAAACCCTCATCGCAGAATCGGTTATGACCGAGCTCGCGCATTGTTTGACCGACTCTATCGAAGCCTACGAGCAAGCCAAAGAGGAACGAAACCTCCTTGACTTCCAGGACCTCCTCCTTTTTACCAGGAAGATGCTTAAGGACCACCTGGAGGTCCGAAGATATTTTCAGGACCGTTACAGATTTTTGTTAGTGGATGAATTTCAGGATACAGATCCGCTTCAGGCAGAGATCGTCTTTTTCCTATCTGAGGAAGAGAGGGGAAAAGCCAAAGAGTGGAAGGAGGTTCGGGTTTCACCGAAGCGCCTTTTTCTTGTGGGGGACCCCAAGCAGAGCATTTATAGATTCCGCCGGGCGGATATTGAGATGTATGAGGAGGCCAAGACAAAGATGGGTAAGAATGGTCTCCTCACCATCTCTCAGAACTTCAGATGCGCGCCCTCTCTTACAGAGAAGGTCAATCAGATCTTTGCAGACCTTATTCAGGCTCCAGAGGATGGTTGTTACCAGCCAGGATATGTGGAGCTCAATTTTGGCCGGAAGAAAGAGACCCTTCCTCCGGATCATGGCACTGTGCTTCTCTATCCCCCCAAGAGAAATGAACTAACCATGACCAGCATGGACGAATGCCGAACGTGGGAGGCGCGATGCATTGCTGCTTTTATTCAGAAACTTGTGAGCGAAGAGAAGTGGAAGGTATGGGATGATTCTGAGCAATGTCTCCGTCCGATCCTCTTCAAAGACATTGCCATCCTGATGAGGACTTACAACCCCTTGCCTTTTCTCGAAGAGGCCTTGAGGTCCCATGAGGTGGATTACCGAGTGATGGGTGGAAAGTATTTTTACAGGCGTCAGGAGGTGCAGCAGCTGCTTGCTGTATTAAAGGCTATTGACAACCCGATTGACAAGGTGGCACTGGTAGCAGCGCTTCGTTCGCCTTTCTTCGGGATCTCGGACGAAGAACTCTTTCTTTTTCATGCAGGGGGAGGA
>CAKZKY010000262.1 GCA_937124575.1 uncultured Pseudomonadota bacterium
GGGAGAGGAATGACCATCTTTACCACATTACCCCGAGTTGCTTTCTATGCTGAAGGAGATTGTGAACCGGTCGATTTCAATAGGGATGAGGTCGGGAAGCTAAAAAGGACAATGGAGGAAAAGGGCGCGCTCTATTTAGCCATTCGGGAGAGCGAGAGCAGAGATTTTCCTGAAAAGACCAAAGCCATTCAAGGGGATTTTATCGAACTCGCTCAGCTTGGTGAAAAAGGAATGGGAAAGGTCATTGTCTATAAAAGAGTACGGTAGTCCAGAAGAAGATTGGCATTCCTTATGTTGAACATAAGATTGAAGCCAATCGAAGTAACCCCCCTTCCCCCCTCTTAATCTGAGAGGGGGCCTCTGTAAAGGAGGGGACGACTACGAATAGATATGGTTGGGCCATTATGAGAGGTTTAATCATTTGACTCGATAACCATTTAAGGGGATATTAAGAATGTCCTTCATTCTCGTGACAGGAGGGGCTGGGTACATTGGAAGCCATGTGGTCAAAGAGCTTTTGCAAAAGGGTTATCAGCCAATCGTCTATGACAACCTGGACACCGGCCATCGGGAAGCAGTTCGAGAGGCTCCCTTAATCGAAGGCGATTTAGCGGATGGGGAGAAACTCAGAGAGACGTTTCAGACCTACTCCATCAAAGCCGTCATCCATTTTGCAGCCTCCTGTTTAGTCGAAGAATCGGTTGAACATCCATTGAAGTACTTCAAAAATAATTTGAGCAATAGCATTCAATTGCTCGAGGTTATGGAGGAGTTTCAGGTCAACCAGATCGTCTTTTCTTCCTCTGCCGCTGTTTATGGGGAACCTCTGGAGATTCCGATTTCAGAAGAGCATCCATCTGCTCCTACGAATCCATACGGAGAAACGAAGTGGATGTTTGAACAGATTCTTCAACGTTCATCGAAGGCCGGCAGAGTTCGATATATCTCTTTAAGATATTTCAATGCGGCAGGAGCGGACCCAGAGGGGGATTTGGGTGAAGACCACTCACCCGAAACCCATCTGATCCCTCTGGTGCTTCGAGCGGCTTTCTTCGGAAAGCCTATTTCCATCTTTGGGACAGATTATGATACTCCGGATGGCACCTGCATCCGTGACTATATCCATGTGACCGACCTTGCCCACGGTCATCTATTGGCCCTGCAGAGATTGGAGAGTGGCAGGGATTCGGGGATTTATAACCTTGGCAATGGAAAGGGTTTTTCAGTAAGAGAGGTGATTCAGGTTGCCGAGAGAGTGACCGGAGAGAAGATTAACATCCTCGAATCGCCGAGAAGGCCTGGCGATCCATCCTGTTTGATTGCCAGCTCTGAGAAGATCAGAAAGGAGTTGGGTTGGAGACCGAGATATCCTGAGCTGGAAAGAATGATACAGACCGCATGGAACTGGCATCGATCCCAATTTAAAGCGATGAGCCGGATGCCTGATTGAAAAAGGGATGAAGGCTGTTATACAGTATCGTTAGATTGGAAAGAGGGGCCTACCATTTTCATCTAACCGGTCTGAAGGGCAGGGTTTTACGGGTGTCTCTCCATGGAAAGCAAGAAAGATAAGAGACAATCGTCATTTGAGAAG
>CAKZKY010000263.1 GCA_937124575.1 uncultured Pseudomonadota bacterium
TATAAAATGTAAAAATATTATGTTACCTATAACAGCATCACCCTGAAGGATTAGTTGAATGAAATTACTTAAAGAGCTGAGTCGATATAGAATCGGAACTTATGCGGATATCATCTATCGAAATGCCCTCCTCTATCCAGATAAAGAGGCTTTTGTCTATGGAAAAGAAAGAATCACCTTCTTCCAGTTCAATCAAAGGGTCAATCATCTCATCCACGCTCTGGAATCCTTAGGGATAAAAAAGGGGGATCCTATTGGCATTCTCTCATGGAACTGTATTGAAAGTACATACGTGACTGGCGCAGCGATGAAGGCCGGTTTTATTGTCGTGCCATTCAGTCCGAGACTTCAAGCGGCTGAACTGGTAGAGATGATCAACGATTCAGAGGTAAAGATCCTCTTTGTGGGGCCTCAACTATTCAGCGTGGTAGGTACGATCAAGGAGAAAATAAAAATCGTCAGACATTATATGGCCCTGGAAGAGAAGGCTCCTCATATGGCCTTTTATGATGATCTTATCCAGGCCTTTCCGGATAGAGAACCTGATTCATGGGTTGACGAGCATGATCCTTTCATCATCTTTTATACCAGTGGGACAACAGGCACCCCCAAAGGGGCGATCTATACCCATTATAAAAAGCTTGAAGAGGCCAGAACCAAGATCCTCACCGCAGGTCTAAAACCGGATAATAGACATGTGATGATATTGCCCCTTTTCCATATCGGTGGGTGGTCTCACTTCTGGGCCTTCTTCGTCATCGGTGCAACCAACATCATCATGCCCAATCGGTCCTTTGATCCATCTGCCACATTAAAAACGATTCAGGATGAAAAGGCAACCGATCTCCATATTGTGCCTACCCATCTGGTCGGTATCCTTTCCCTTCCCGATATTGAGAATTACGATTTGAGCAGCCTCAAACAGATCTGGTATGCTGCCTCTCCTATGCCGATTGAACTCTTAAGAAAAGGGTTGGCAAAGTTTGGCCCCATCTTTGGGCAGGGCTACGGACAGACCGAATCCGGACCGGACATTGCCATTCTGCCCGAAGAAGCGCATCGGGTTGTTGACAAATCGCCTGAAGAGCAGAGGATACTCGCTTCATGTGGTCAGCCTTGCTTAGGGGTCCATGCAAGGATTGTGGATGATCATGGAAACGATCTCGACCCATTTCAGGTTGGGGAGATCATTGTGCAGAGCCGGTCGGTCATGGTGAGTTATTGGAAAAAGCCTGAAACCACTGATGAAACGATTGTGGATGGATGGCTCCATACAGGCGATATGGGTTATTATGATGATCGGGGTTTCATCTATATTGTGGATAGAAAAAAGGATATGATTATCACGGGAGGTGAGAATGTCTATCCAAGGGAGGTGGAAGAGGTTCTCTACCAGCATCCGGAGGTCATTGAGGCGGCCGTCATCGGAGTGCCTGATGAAAAATGGGTGGAAAGGGTCCATGCCGTGATTGTGCTTAAAGAAGGGGCAGCGGCCACACCCGAGGAGATTATCGATTTTTGCAAGGCGAGGATCGCAAAGTACAAATCCCCTCGAACCGTTGAATTTGTGACAACACTTCCTAAAAATCCACAGGGTAAGATATTGAAGAGGGAGCTCCGGGAAAAATACTGGAAAAATGATAGAAAGGAATGAGAAAGGAAGGCGAAGATGAAGCGATCCAAGGCGAAAAAGATAAGGCTTAAAGTCAATGGAGAGGATTATGAGCTTGAGGTGGGTAATCAATCGGATCAGGTCAAGCCATCCCATACCCTTGCCCACACCTTACGTGAGACACTGGGACTTACAGGAACCAAGGTCTCCTGTAACGAAGGGGCCTGTGGTGCATGTACGGTTTTGATGGATAATAAAGCCGTGCTCTCCTGTATGCTCCTTACGGTGGAATGTGATGGAAAGAGTATCACGACCATCGAAGGACTGAGAGATTCAGAAACAGGGAGACTCGATCCCCTTCAGGAGGCATTCATCAACCATTCTGCCTTTCAATGCGGGTTTTGCACTCCGGGCATCATCATGAGCGCAAAGGCCCTCCTTCAAGAAAACCCCTCACCCACCGAAGAAGAGGTGAAGGAAGGTCTTTCGGGCAATTTCTGCCGGTGTATCAGCCACTACCATGTGATCAAGGCTGTGATGTCAGCCTCAAGAGAAGCGAGGTCATAAGATGGAGAACACATACCGCTATATTGGCAAGGTAACCCCCCGAAGAGATGCAAAAGAGATTGTTACAGGAGGAGCCAAATATCTAAACGATCTAAAGCTCCCCAATATGATCTACGGAAAGGTTTTAAGAAGTCCCCATCCTCACGCCCTCATCAAGAAGATAGATAAGAGTAAAGCAGAGAAGCTCGACGGAGTTGAAGCCATATTGACATGGGAGGACGTCCCTGATTGGAGAGGAGGCACCCCGCGTGCTACCCGCATCCTTGACCAAAAGGTCCGGTACGTGGGAGATGCAGTGGCCCTTTTAGCTGCCACGAGTGAAGAGATCGCAGAAGAAGCCCTTCACCTCATCGATGTGGAATATGAGCTTCTACCGCCTGTCTTCGATATGGAGGAAGCTCTGAAGCCTGATGCTCCCCAGTTATATGACCAGTTCCCTGGAAATGTGGTTACCCCTGGTGTTCCCTTTTTTGGACCCAAGAGCCTGCAAGAGGTTGTGATGGGAGATGTGGAGAAGGGATTTGCCGAAGCGGATGTCATTACAGAAGGGACATTCGGTTATGAGAACATGCCAAATCCCATACCCCCTGAGCCTCCTGGCGCAATCGCCCTGTGGGAGGAGCCGAACAAGGTGACGCTCTGGGTATCCAATCAAGCCTCCTATATGGACAAGATTACCCTTCACCATGTGATGAATAGGCAGGTCGAGGTGAGAACGATCGGTGGTCCTTGTGGTGGCAGCTTCGGATCGAAGTTTATGTCCTGGCAAGTCCAGTGTTACGCTACTCTCTTAAGCAGGGCAACGGGCAAACCCGTAAAGCTTGTCTTTACGAAGGAAGAGCATCTGGCAGCCTTTACGCTGCGTCCTGCCTCACGGATGACCGCCCGAGTGGGCATGAAGAAGGATGGAACCGTCACAGCGATCTCAGGTAAATGGCTGATTGATACAGGTTATTACTCCATGACGACCCAATCACAGGTGGCAGTCGGTTGCGGTGAGGTCCAGATCATGGTCCGCTGTGCCAACTGGAATCTCAAGCCTGTGATTGTCTGTACGAACCGGAATGCGTCGGGCATTGTTCGAGGTTTTGGCGGCCAGGAGCTGAAGTGTACGCTCATACCCCTTCTGAGCTTAGCCATGGAAAAATTGGATATCGATCCATTTCAATTTCTCAAAAAGAATTATGTCAAGCCGGGAGACGGTTACTTCTGGCGGGACGGCATCTGGTACACTTACAGGGGCGTTGATTATACAGAGGCCATGGAGAAAGGAGCAGAATTATTCGGCTGGAAAGAGAAGTGGAAAGGCTGGCTCAAACCCACTGCTATTAACGGTACAAAGAGAAGAGGCGTTGGAGTAGGAGTCCACGGAAATGCCGATATCGGTGAGGATGCCTCTGAAGCCTATGTGCGCCTTCATCCAGACGGAACCGCCATGCTCTACTCCTGCGTGACAGAGCACGGAACAGGGCAGAGGACGAACTTCGTCAAAATGGTTGCCGAGGTGCTTCAAATCCCTATGGATAGAATCTCTGTGACCCCGTCAGATTCATTGATCAACCCTTATGAATTCGGTCCGGCAGGTTCCCGGGGAACCTATGCGATAGGAGGTGCAATTATCGCTGCGGCTGAAAACGCCAAGAAAAAACTCTTCGAGATCATCGCACCCATGTTAGAAGCAGACCCTTCTGATCTGGAGACGGCGGATGGATTCATCTTCTTAAAGAACTGCCCGGAAAAGAAGATACCCTGGAAAGCCATGGGAGTTGACCGGACATGCCTTGGCTATGGACGATTCGACCCTGACTATACATTGAGTAACTGTATGATGACCTTTGTCGAGGTCGAGGTGGATACAGAGACCGGAATCGTCACTCTGGTGCGCGTAGTCAATGCCACAGACGTCGGAAAGATCATAGACCCCCTTGGCCTTGAAGGCCAACTCAACGGATGTCTCGGATCTGCTGGCATTGATAGTGCCCTCTTCGAAGAGATGGTCCTTGATCGTTCCACAGGTCATATGCTCAATGCAAACTTGATCGACTATAAGTGGCGAACCTTTTCTCAGCTTCCGATCATCGAAAATGTGGCCCTCGAAACACCCTTTCCCAGCCACCGCTTCCATGCCGTAGGGGTGGGTGAGATCGCCACATCCCCTGGGCCCTCTGCTGTGCTCATGGCTATCTCAAATGCCATTGGCACCTGGCTTCACGAGTACCCAGTCACACCAGAGAGGGTGCTCAAAACGCTGGGTAAGACATCAACAAGAGCCCCGAAGGGAGGTGTGGTATGAGAACCTTCAAACATATCAATGCCCGAACCGTTCACGAAGCCACAGCCCTTCTCGGGAAGTATAAAGGGAAAGCCTTACTCAATGCAGGGGGCACAGAAGTCCTCTCCATCCTTAAAGGAGACTATTTTCCAGACTTTCCTGAAGCCATCATCAATATCAAGACCTTATCCGGTCTCGACTATATCAAAGTGGAAAAGGGCGTATTGAAGATCGGCGCGTTGACAAAACTGACTGAAATCGTAAAATCGCCTCTCCTTAAAGATGATTGCAAAGCGCTTGTTGAGGCCGCCCATTCCGTGGCAACCCCGCAGATCCGAAACATCGCAACGATTGGTGGGAATTTATGTCAAGATGTTCGTTGCTGGTACTACCGGTATCCGTTTCAGCTCGGAGGGCCCATTATCTGCTTGCGTAAGGGTGGAAAGATCTGCAACGCTTTGATTGGAGACCATCGTTACCATTCCATCTATGGTGCGGCGGGTCTTTCAACCTATCCCTGCGCCTCACATTGTCCGGCCAATACGGATATTCCATCCTACCTGAACCAGATCAGAAATGGAGACTTGGCCGGGGCGGCAAAGAGATTGATGGACTTCAACCCAATCCCTGCCATCACAGGCAGGGTCTGTCCTATCTTTTGTGAGCCGGAGTGTCATCGAAGCGAATTTGATCAACCTGTAGCCATAAGATGTATTGAGCGATCTTTAGGGGATGAGATTTTGAGTAGGATGGCTGATATCTTTACGCCACCAGAGAAGGAATCGAAAAGGAAGATTGCAATCATTGGCTCCGGGCCTGCGGGATTGACAGCAGCTTACTACCTAAGAAGATCCGGTTACCAGGTCACCGTATTTGAGAAGAGAGCAGAGCCGGGTGGCATGCTTCTTTATAGTATTCCATCGTATCGTTTGCCCAAGGAAGTGGTTCGAAAGCAGATCGAAGCGCTAAAGGGTATGGGGATCAAATTCGAAAATGGAGTGGATGTAGGAAAGGACATCTCTCTACCCAAACTGATGAGCCGTTTTGATGCTCTCTTTCTGAGCATTGGGGCTTGGAAAGAGAGGCCGCTTGGAATCAAAGGGGAACGTTTCGCCCTCTCCGGACTGGAATTTTTAAACAAGGTCAATATGGGTCTTAGGGATATACCCGGAAGAAGAGTGGCAGTAATTGGTGGAGGGAATGTGGCCATGGATGTTGCCCGGACCTTAAAAAGGTTGGGGGCAGAGCCAGTGGTCATCTACCGCCGGACTCAGGACGAGATGCCTGCATTTCGGGATGAGGTGAAAAAGGCAAAGGAGGAGGGAATTGCATTTGAGTTCCTAACCCTACCAACAGAGGCATCGGAGGTCAATGGTAAGATACTCTTAAAATGTGTGAGGATGAAGCTTGGCTCTAAGGATGCATCCGGCAGGCCAAAACCGATTCGGATAGCAGGTTCAGACTTTACAGCTACGTTTGATACGGTGATCAAAGCGATTGGGGAAGAACCAGATCGTTCAATTCTTCCTGCCAAGTTTCAGCGGAAAGTATTTAAAGAAACCTCTTCTGTCTATCCGTTGGGAAAGAACCTTTTCGCCGGCGGAGATTTTGTGACCGGTCCTTCAACCGTTGCCCAAGCAGTGGGCTCTGGCAGGGAAGCAGCTCGACTCATCGCCCAATCACTAACCGTTGGTAAATCTTCTCTTAAAAAAAATGGGGCAACATCGGAGTTCATCTCTTCCTCTTTTGAGCCAGCCCCCAGGATCCAAATTCCTGAATTATCCGTATCTGAGCGAATCAAGAGCCTCGATATGGAAGATATACCGAGCCTTTCTTTAATCGAAATCGAGACGGAGGCAAGCCGATGTTTCAATTGTGGATGTTTAGCTGTCAACCCTTCAGACATTGGTGTCGCTCTAATTGCTTTAGATGCAAAGATCGTTACGACAAAGAGAATCCTTCCCGCTCAAGATTTCTTCACGGTCAGTGCAACAAAGTCAACGATTCTTGATCCGGATGAGATCGTCACCGAAATTCAGATTCCAAAACCATTGAATAAAGCCAAGCAGAACTACCTGAAGTTCACCTTAAGGGATCCTATTGATTTCGCAATAGTGAGCGTCGCATCCACCATCACCGTTGAAAGAGGGATATGTAAAAATAGCCGCATCGTCCTTGGAGGGGTTGCTCCAGCTCCTTTCAGAGCGATCAGAGCGGAAGAGCTCATCAAAGGTAAACCCATCCATCCGAATATGGCTGAAGAGGCAGCTGAGTTATCCTTGGCTGATGCAATGCCGCTTTCCATGAATGCCTACAAGGTTGAGATCGCCAAGACATTAATTAAAAGAACGATTCTTGGATCTGCGAATTGAATCATTTAAATGGTCCATTCAGGGAACGGACCCCACATTTATTGCGTCTGCGTTCATTACAAACGGAGGTTTTTCATGCCAAAGATTACAGATGGAGTCTATTTTATTCCAGGACAGGATGAGATGATGCCGGATTCCCATACCTATGTGATTGGAAATCCATCTTCAAAGGATCTCTCTCTCATTGATCCAGGCCTCATTGGAAAGGGAAATTACAAGGTTGATTCGATCGAAAAGATGGGGATCGCTCTTGAGGATATTAAAAGAATCATCATGACCCATACCCATTTTGACCATATCGGTGCATTATTTGAGATTCAAAATAAAATACCGTGGGCAGAGCTCTGGGTTCACCATCTGGAAGGCGAACCTCTGGAGAAGGGAGACGAAAGAACGGTCTATGGGATGGAGATGTTTCGGCAGATATGCAAGATGCAGTACCGAATCAAGTCCGGAACTTTCACCTTCAGGGTCCATCGAAAGCTTCAGGGAGGTGAAAGTCTAAATATCGGAGATATGGTATGGGAAGTCATCCATATTCCTGGACATTCTTTGGGAAGTATTGGTCTCTATTATGCTCCTGACAAAGCCCTCATCCCTGGAGATGTCCTCTATGCAGACCATGCGATCGGCCGTTTCGATCTCTTTGGAGCAGATGGAGAAGAACTTAAAAAATCTTTAAAACGACTTTCTCAAGAGAAGGTGGAGATCCTTCTGCCAGGACACAATCGGGTGGTTAAAAAACTTCCCGAAGGCTATGTCCTTCAAACATTAGAACAATGGGAACCCTATCTCACTTAGTATCCCGCCCTACGAATCTGATAAAGGCCTTCTGCCTATTTGCTCTTTTCGTCCTCATTGGCCCTTTGGTCAGATCCTCATTGGCCGAATCCAGACAGGAGATCTGGTATCATACAGGCTACCCAGGAGGAGTAGTCGGACCAAGAACAGGGATGTCGGCTTTAACCGGACCCACAAAAATGCCAGCCATCTTTGAAGCCATTTTGAAGCACAGGCTAATTGGGCATCAACAAATTCATACAGACAGTATTTCCGTGACAGAGAGAATTCCTTTTGAATCTCCCATTGATCTTGAAAGCCTCCGCATGGTCCACACCGATCGCTACTTAAAAGCCCTCTTCACAGGAGAACCTTTAAGCCTGGCAACCTCGCAGGGACTTCCAACATGGAATGAAAGCATTGCAAGAGGGTGGCTTCTCAATGTGGGTGGTCTCTATGCGGCAAGCGAAGCAGCCCTTTATAAAAAAACGATCACAGCCAATCTTGGACACGGTTATCATCATGCTACAGTGAATCGGGGCATGGGGTTCTGTACGATCAATGGCCTTGCCGTGGTTGCCAAAAAGCTGATTCGCCAGGGAAAAGCAAAACGGGTCGTGATCCTCGACCTCGATCACCACGAAGGCAACGGAACTGCAGAATGCATCATTGGAGAACCATCCATCTGGAATGTCTCGATTTACGGAAGTTATATGGGAGGCCCTCCATCCACTGGGAATAATCATCTCTTTCAAATTCGCCATGAAGCCTTTGAGAAAGGAGTAAAGCGCGATCTCCACTACCTCGCAGTGATCTCTGAAATTCTTCCCCCATTGATCCGGCTTCAAGACCCAGACCTCATCCTCTATCAGGCAGGGATGGACCCATTTGATGGTGGGGGAATCAGTAAGGAGGCCCTGGCCATCCGCGATGCCTATATCTTCTCCCTCTCCGTTTCAATGGGCAAACCCGTGACCTGGGTTCTGGCAGGGGGATATGCAGATATGGATACGCTTGTTGAGTTGCATTTAGGAACGGTCCGAATGGCCAATAAAGTGTTGGAGGAAGTCAAGTTAGGAGATAGGATCGAGCACAGGGGAACAAAACCCTATTTATGGTCTCCTAAAAATGGAATCATCTCCTTTCCCAACTGGAATTCACTACTCAAAGAAACGTTGCAGTGGAACAAACCCCCTTCGATGACCGATCAACAGATTCAGGCATTCGTTGTCGCACGCGAACGACTTCTTCAGGAGGAGAAGTTGCCAAAAGAGGAGATTTCCTCAGCTTACCGAAAGCTTTGGGGAGATGGAATCAGCCATCAACGGTGAATAATAAATTCCTCCTTAAGGAGCCATTGGCTTATCTTGGAATTTTGAAACACCCCTTCTCTCTTGGATAAGCCCCTCCCCGATCAGATTAAACCCCATCACTGTGATCAGAATGGCCAATCCTGGAAAGAGCATCAGGTGTGGAGCGGTTGTGAAGAGTGGACGACCTTCGCTGAGCATCGCCCCCCATTCCGGATCTGGAGGTTGTGCTCCAAGCCCGAGAAAGCTCAGCCCTGAAAGAGCAAAGATAACCCTTCCGATATCGAGTGGTGCGAGCACAAGAATTGGGGAGAGGATATTGGGAAGATAATGGCGAAGAATCATGTGCAGAGGACCTGCGCCCAATGCCCTGGCTGCCTCAATGAACTGCCTGCCTTTAATTTCGATGACCAGCCCTCTGACCAACCTGGCATAATAGGCCCAATGGACCAGTGCATAAGCGATCATCGCATTGTTCAGACCCGGCCCAAGCAGACTGATGATCACCAGAGCCAGAATGAGACTTGGAAAGGCTAAGGTGAGATCTACCACTCGCATCAGAAGGAAATCGAGTCGGCTCCCACGATAACCGGAGAGAAGGCCTATCGATATCCCTATGATCAGAGCAATCATCTGAGTGAGCAAAGCCGTGCCCAAAGTCATCCTTGCTCCAAAGATAATCCTCGACAGAAGACAGCGGCCCAGGTTATCCGTACCCAAAGGATAGGTTTTACTCGGACCTTCAAGCCGGTGCTTAAGATTGAGCGCCAAGGGAGAGTTTGGGGCAAAATCGGGTGCGAAAAGGCCGAGGGCCAAAAACGAAACGATGATGATCAATCCAGCGCTCTTCATCATTGAGAATCCAGTTCAATCCTCGGATC
>CAKZKY010000264.1 GCA_937124575.1 uncultured Pseudomonadota bacterium
ATCCTTGCCAAACCTTTCAGAAGGGAGAGAGGTTAAAACATTTCCTTTCCATTTTGGCATTGAGTTGTTATATATTTATTACGAAAAGGGATGTTATCATAGTAGGAAAAAAATCAAAAAGGAGGGAGATTCACCATGATTCCACAGATTAAAAAGATTCTTTATGCTACAGACCTTAGTAAAAACTCTTCTTATGCTTTCTTGTTTGCGGTTGACCTGGCTAAAAAGCATAACGCAAAATTAGTCGTTTTACATGCAATCGAACCTATTCCCCCCTATGCAGAAGCTTATGGTGCGTTGAGCGAAGATTTCAAGAAAAAACAGTTGAACGAGATGGTCGAATCGTTGAAGGAGCATCTGTTAGGGTTTTGTAAAAAGGTAGAGGCTGAAATTGGCCCCCCTTGCGCTGAACTTGTGGATAAGATCCTTGTCTTCACCAGTTATCCGCCGGATGCTATCCTGAATACTGCAGAGAAAGAAGGTTGTGATGTGATCGTGCTTGGAACCCACGGAAAAGGGTTCATCTCATACGCTTTCTTAGGAAGTGTTTCAAAGGCTGTGTTGCATCGAACACGGAAGCCGGTATTTATCATCCCGCTGCCTTCTGAAAAGATGGCTATGGATTGGGATGGGATTTAACACCCACGTGATTTCTTCTTTTCAAGAATCTGTCGCTCAATCTCATCCGGATTTCCAAAATAGATACAGTGGGCAAGGCAGATATTGTCCGCGCAGGCTGGATAGAGTCCTTTGTCCACCCGGTGATGACAGAGGTTGCATTTAGCCGCAGTTTTTCTTTGGTCATCGAAGTGAATGGCATCATAAGGACATTGATCAATGCAGAGTTGACATCCGGTGCATTTCTTATCATCAAGGATGACAATTCCATCTTCTCTTTTTCGGATGGCTTGCTCTGGGCATGCCGGCACACAGGGAGGATCATCGCAGTGCTTGCAGACCTTCACACGCCAGATAAAATCCAGTTTTCCATTGATGAGCTTTGGACCATCCGGCCAGACGTATAAGTATTTGATCCCGTTGGTTACTTCAACCGGATTGAATTCCTGCTGGCAAGCTACTTCGCAGGTCTTGCACCCCCAGCAGGCAAATTCTTCGATGATGAGAGCATACTTATTCATTGGCTTTTCTTTCTTTCTGTTCAGGATAGATCTTGCAGAGCAAAGTTCGAATGTTCGATGCTCCCATGGCAGGGTCACACGTTTCAAGAGCATTATCCGTAAGGAGATTGATATTAGACTCATCCCATCCATGGGACGCCTCTTTTTTTTCCGGAAACCACCAGCCATGCTGGGCGGCTACAACTCGTGGATCTAAACTCAGGTTAAATTGGGCACGCTGTCTTACCTTCCCTCGCTGGGACTCAATGACCACCCAATCTCCTTCCTGGATGCCTTCCTTGGCCGCTGCCTCAGGATGGATTTCAACGATTGGATCTCTGTGGAGCGCTCGGAGTCGTCCGATCTGTCTGTTCTCTGTGTGAAAGAATCCAGGCATCCGGGCTCCAGTGATGAGAATGTAAGGATATTCCTTATAAAGTTCAGGGGTATTGATTGGACTTTCAGGAGGTTCTCGGTACTGAGGAAGAGGATCGTATCCCATCTTTTCAAGGACGGTTGAGTAGAGTTCGAACTTCCGCGTAGGGGTTGAAAAGCCAGTTTCTTTATATTTGTAATATTTCACCTCTCCCCGGATATATTTCATCTTCTTAAAATCCTTCCAAGTGATGTTCATCGGATGAAGAATATAGTCGAGGGCCTGTTCGAAATTGTCCCACCAGTATTCTCCCTGGCCGATGCGGTGGGCGAGGTCATTAAGCATCTCATGATCAGATCGACACTCGCCCACCTGGATGACCTTGCGGCGTGGCAGAATATAACCATGACGTTTCCAGTAGTCGGCGACATAATCCATCTCCAGCCAGGTTGCCGCTGGGAGCACAATATCTGCAAGCTCTGCGCTGGGCGTGAGGAAAAAGTCAGAAACGACTAAGAACTCCACCTTTTCTAAGGCACGATAGACCTCTCTCGCATTGGCCCGAGTGGCCACTGGATTGGAACTGATAAGAAAGAGCATTTTGACGGGATAGGGTTTCTCTTCAAGAATGGCGTCCCAGACACATTTTGGCTGAAGGATCGCAAATCGAGAAGCCAGGCGGAAATGTTCTCCTCCTAATCGTTTTGCAAATTGTTCTCTGGGAAGCATGCCATGGGCACCGAATTGACCGACATTGACGACATGGGGTGGACGATTAAGGACCTGACCTCCCGGAGCGTCAATGTTGCCGGTAATTCCCATAAGACACATGAGCAGACGGTCGTTGTCAGCACAATTGATTTGTTGCTCGATAGCGACCCCCCACTGGATGCCGGCTGGTTTTGTGGTAGCAAAGAGCCTCGCGGCTTCCCTAATCTTTTCTTTCGGGACCCACGTGATCGCTTCAACGCGATCAAGGGGGTATTCATTGACCCTTTTTACAAAAGGTTCCCAACCATAGGTATATTTTTCGACGAACTCTCTGTCATAGAGTCCTTCGTTGATGATGACATGAAGCATGCCCAAAGCTAAAGCACCGTCTGTTCCAGGTCTGAGCCGAAGCCAAACATTCGCTCTTGCAGCTGGACGGGTTAACCGGGGATCCACAACGATGAGTTTCGCCCCGTGATCAAGGGCTACGGAGAAAGGTTCGCCCTTGTATTCATCAGGATTACTGATCGTGATATTGTTTCCCCACATCATGATGCATTTTGGAAACTTTTCATAATCCACGATGGGATTCGTTCCACAGGTGATGATGCTGGTGCAGATGCGAGGGCCATAACAGAAATGGCCAGCGGTCAAAACATTGGGCGTGCCCAGGAGGTTGGCGATACGATAGATGACAGCCTCATTCTCTCGGCCGGTTCCATAACCGAATACAATCGATTCAGGTCCGTGTCTCTCTTTGTAGGTTAAGATTCGCTCTGCAATAGTGTCGAGGGCTTCATCCCATGAGATTCGTTCCCATTGACCACTTGCCTTGGGACCGATCCTTTTAACGGGGTAGGTGATTCTATCTTTATGGTAGGCAAGCTGTGCCGAGGCCAAACCCTTGGCACAGAGAGTCCCGTGAGCAATGGGGCAATCTGGATCACCAGCAATCTTAGCTACTTTACCATTTTTCATATAGACGATGACTCCACAGCCACCATGGCACATGCGGCAGTGGCTCTTCACATATGAGTCAAAGCCATACACTTCCATTTCTCGCTCTATATTCGAATATCGAAACTCCACCATTCTCTTCTCCTGACGATTCTATAGTGAAAAATATTAACCCATAAACCCAATTTAGTGAAGTAGTTTTTGAAGTTTGAATTGACATTTGGTTAAGGCTCTGCTAACTTTCTGTCATCGTTGGGAAGCCCTCAACATGATTCTGTTTCGCTTCGGTTTGACGAGCGATGGCTAATTTCCTACCTGTGGCTGCGGCGGCAGCAACCGACATCCTTGTTGGCTCAGCCATCGTGGCCACGCGTTTTGTCATTGATCAGACCGCTCCGGCATCGCTGGCGCTGTTGCGTTACACCATCGGTTTTTTCTGCCTGCTGCCGCCCACTTTTTTAGTCCTGCGTGTGCGGTTCGAGCGGCGTGATCTCATGCCCATTGCTCTGTTAGGCATTACCCAGTTTGGTATTCTGGTTGCCTTGCTCAATTATGCGCTTCAATTCATCCCACCGGCTCGCGCTGCCCTGATCTTTACCAGCATGCCATTACTGACCATGATTTTTGCTGCGATCCGCGGCTATGAGCAGATCACCCCGGCAAAAGTTTTGGGCGTTTTGCTCACGATTGTCGGGGTGGGTTTTGCTCTCGGGAGAAAGTCATTGAGCCAGGCTGCGCCGCCAAAGGCTGGATCGGCGAATTACCTGTATTTGCAAGCGTCCTGAGCGGCGCCATCTGCAGTGTTCTGTACCGCCCTTACCTGAGGAAATATCCGACGCTTCCGGTCAGCGCCTTTGCCATGTTCGCTTCTGTTGTTTTTTTGGCAATGCTTGCCGCGGGGGAGGGATTTTTTAACTCATTCCCCAGGTTTACAGTTGGCGGTTGGCTGGCTGTCGGTTTTATCGGCATCAATAGCGGCATAGGGTATTATCTCTGGCTCTGGGCGCTCAACCATACGACACCAACAAAGGTGACCGTGTTTTTAGCGCTGAGTCCGATTACAGCGACCACCTTAGGCGCACTGTGGCTTGAGGAAAAGATTTCAACGACCTTCCTGATCGGGCTTTACTGCGTTGCTCTCGGCCTCTGGCTCGCCCACAGGCCAACTAATCACATTCATAGTAAAGGTTGGAATGTCCTTTTTAATATTTGACGGGGCGAAAAGGGAGGATGTTTCTTAAGAGACGAGAGGGTCTGCCTATCTTACCAAGGTGATGCTTGCCATAGAGAAATACAAGAAATCAAAGGCCTCCATCGAAAGAGCGGCTCGAATAGCTGGAGTCTCCGTCTTAAAAACGATGGACATACTCCAAGAGCACAGCGTCGAAATGAATCTCGATCACGAGGATTATTTGAAAGGATTAGAATCTCTCCCCAAAACCTGGTGAAAGAAGGAGGAAAACCCATTTCCTGCCGCATGGTTGCAGCCTATTGTATTTTCGCTATATCACCTCTGATTGAAATGAAAAGAAGAATTATTCGATTCTGATCTGGTAATGGAATAGCTCTTTCAGGAATTGTAATTTTTTCGACTCGTCTGCGAGGATTTCTATCAGGTTAAAGTGAAGATCAACTTCCCTCTCGGTTTTCAGTTGAGAGAGAACAGCTTCCGTAAAACAGCTGGCAAGATAAATGGTACTGCAGTGGGCATTTTCCGACTTCGCTTTGGCAAATGATTTTTTTGCTTCTCCTAAACGGGTTTGCGCTCCTGCCTTATCCATGCTCCCTTTAATCTCAATCGCAACCTGAAGCCTGCCTTTGGGATCTCTGATTGCAACATCAGGCTCTGCTGAGAAGATAATACGCCAATTATTAGTCAGAACCAGATGAATCTGCTTCCGCTTTTTGCCTGAAACAGACACCTCTTTCCTTTCGGTCGATGAGATGAACCCTTCCGTCAGGGCATGGTCATGGATGATGCCCTCGACAGCCTTGGCCGCCCCCTGTCCGATCATATTCACCCATGTGCCCTGAATCTCTGTTCCGATTTCACTCAGAATTGTATTCTGTGCAAGGGATAAGGAGAACCCCTTAGCATCGACAATCACACTCGAGATAATCTGGTTTAGTATCCGAACAATTACCTGGTACCTTTCACGGTTATCACCTTTACGGGACTTGGATGGTCGTCCGGAAAGGATTTGGCCCAATCCTTTTTGAGATAATGCAGCCAAATTCCGGTAGTATTCCAAGAGGTCAGGGTTTTGTTCAATGACTGCAGGATGACAGAAGACCTGGGCTGGCTCGATAGAGGCTTTCTTCACAATTGAAAAGGCTTGATCGAGAATTCCCAGATCCGAGCGGTTCCATTGTAACTTATCTGTGGATAATCGCTTTACTTGGTTAAAAAGGTTGGGGATATTCTTCTTGTGTAAGACCGAATAGAATAGCTTTGCCCTTGCGATATATGATTTAAGAAGGGCATCGGTAAGTGTAGAATTCTTAATTTTCTTCTTTCCTGTCAGACTCAATCGGGTTTTCTCCAAAATACGATGCTCTCTCTAACTGGAATACGTCCATAACGCCCCATCTGTTGAGAGCTGTTCCCTTTATAGCGGGTTATCCAGATACTTTCTGTTCTCAAACCATGAAATTCAGCCAACTCGGATAGGATCAAATCAGTTGGAACCAGCTCTCCTTCAAAGCGGGCGTTGGCGACAACAAGAGCAATAAGACCGCCCGGTCTTAAATAATTTACTAACTGTTTGATAACAAGGTTCATGTCCTCAAAATAACCTTTGATCATGATCGGGATGCGATCGTTGTTCAGGTCTTTAATTTTCAGGTTTTTCAAGATTTCATCCAGAGCAGGCAGGCTTATCTCTTTCCCTGAATGCTCGCGTGATTCTATATGAGACCTCAACAGGCTGTGCCTGATATTTCTCAGGTCCGAGAACTGATCGACAAAGAGCGTGCATAGCTCAAGGGAATAAGTTCGGGAGTAATCATATCGGTTTAAATAAGGTGGCGATGTAATGACAGCTCCAATTTTGCCCCAATATTTCTTGGGAAGATCTGCTAATGTCGCATCGCCTTGCAATATCTCAACTTTAGCTTTGCCGCCTTTAAATAAGACCTGCTGCTGCTGGTAAAGATCATCAAGCATTTCGGACAATTGTTTTTTCAGAGTTTTCTTAACTGGAGGAATATTCCTATCCACTAACCTTAAGAATTGGCCATCTTTCGAAGTGTAGCTAACCTGCTCCAGGATACTGATCAGGCCGAGCATCAGAAAATCTTGCACTGGCTTCTCAAATTCAGTGATGCATTCTTTGTAGAATAAGATCTCGTCCTGGACCTTCTTTGAGAATGCTTTATCAATAATCGCAACTTTAGGAAAAGATAACGTTGGTGGCTTGTATTTTTTATCAAGAAGCGAATCAATGGCATTTTGAAGCAAAGTCAGATCAGGCCAATCCTGCAATTTTACCTTTGCAACAAAGACGGCAACAGGAAGAATGTCCAATCCCACAGCCCTGTAACCGGACTCTTTGCAGGCAAGTAATGTTGTCCCGCATCCGGCAAAGGGGTCGAGAATGATTTCATCCTTAGAGACCTTCCAATCGAGAAGAATTTTGAAGACAAGCTGCCGAGAAAAGCCTTCTTTGTATTTGAACCAATTGTATACCGGTAACTTCTTGTTAGGAACATAGGTCACTAACTGACGGTATTCAGGCTTCTCTTGAAAGAAGCGCGCATATTTTTTTTCCAGCATATGCCTCTGTTCAACCAAGGATAACGATCCTACCTCAAAAGTCTGAGGAGAGGCATAGCTCGCTGGGCTGCTTATCTGGGGCTGAGAAAAAGATGACTGTTGAAGATTTAATTTTGGCATATTATGCCGCTTTCTCGTTTGCTATCCGGTGCAGTGTCGCAATGACTTTGCCCAAGATTTTGAAATCGCTTCCTTCATTCACTTTTATAGGCTGCATGTTATCATTTTCAGGCTGTAACATGATGACCTTGTTCTTGCGATAGAACCTCTTTAAGGTGGTTTCGTCGCCCAGCAAAGCGATTACAATGTCTCCGTGATCTGCCACGGATTGTTGCTGGGCAATGGCAATATCTCCATCGTAAATGCCGGCCTTTATCATGCTGTCGCCATGTACTTGAAGCGCAAAAAGTCCTGTGGCCCGGCCAATGAGGGAGCGATCCACGGAAATTGTTCCTTCAAAATTTTCTTCTGCTAGGACGGGCAGCCCAGCAGTAACCCGGCCGATCAATGGGACAGAAACTGTGGAAGATTGACCCGTTTCGCCTCTACTTTTGTTGGAGGCTATAAGTTCCAACCCCCTCCACTGGTTTGGATTCCGCCGGATCCGACCCTTCCTCACGAGGGCTTTTAGGTGTTCCTGTACAGCATTTGGGGATTTAAAGGAGAATTGGCCCTGAATTTCAGAAATGGTTGGGGGGAAGCCCGAATATTGGATATGAGTTTTGATAAAATTTAATATTTCCGCCTGGCGTTTTGTCAAAGTATATTGTCTTATCATCATGGTCAGACATGAAAAGCTTAGAATTAAATCTCTTATACTGTAATTTTATACAGGTGTCAAGAAAAAAATCTTTATAACAGCGATTCCGTAATTCGGGGTCTTAACGGATGGGGGT
>CAKZKY010000265.1 GCA_937124575.1 uncultured Pseudomonadota bacterium
GAGAAAATCGAATTTGGCCTTCAGAAGGTTGAAGGATACGGGGAAAAACGGCGCCTCCATCTGGTGGGTGAAATAATTACTTATGGAACCTTGAGCATGAGGACCACTGCAGAAGGTGATGGAGAAGGTCTCAGAATAGGCTGGCTGAAAAAAAGGAAACCCAGTGAGGAATTCAGATTACGGACAGTCTCCTTCTCATCCTCTCCCATGAGATGATTGTAGCCTTCCACATCAGCACTCAGGATGCAAGCCAGTTTGCGTTTAACTTCTTGAGTAGCCATGAATTACACCAAAGTTTGATCGGGAGAGTTTTTACTCCGTTAGAAAGCCCTGCTACTTCCCCGTGCAAAGCTTAGCTTCTATAGGGCTTGTACCGGGGATGATGGTTGTTTCTTTTTCAGCGAATCCCGTTAGAGATTTTTCTCTAATCGGGGCGAACACGGGTTTTAATGTCTCTTGTGAGTCACCCCGTTAAAAAGTTTCTAATGGGGCTTATCCTATGGTTTAATATAAGCGTACTAATTTTGAAACGAAACTTCAATAAAAAATTGTTGCTTGCCATTCGGCTTTTGGATGGGTGCTTCCCCTCTCTAAATGGTACCCTCGAAGCACACCTCTTAGAAGGGAGCCTCCTTCACGCCTCCCCTAAACATAAGGAAAGGTTAGCCACTCAATACCTGGATAAACTTTTAAGGGTGTCTCTAAAAATGTCATTTTGGCCCCATATCCAATAAGGGGGTAAATTCCTGCCGGAATCCATCCTGCTTTTAGCTGGACCGATATGACTGGGCTCCAGTTTTTCACCGGAGTGACGAAATTGGAATTATTAAAGATTTCCTTAATCTTTGCCCCGTCAGAAAGTTTTCAACTATCTAACGGGGTTTACCCCGTTTAATCCCGAAAGCCCCAGTCTTTAGGCTGGGGATGAAGGCAATTTCAAATCCAAGGACGAAGAAGGACCCCGTCCTTTAGGGCGGAGATATGTAGGGGTTTACTGAAAATAGACAATTCGCTTGGCGTTGATTATACTTTCTTTGTAAAAAATGAAGATCCTTCTCATCCAGCCACCGATTCAGGATTTCTATCAAACATCCATTCGGACACAGCCGATCGGTTTGGCCTATCTGGCTGCTTTCCTTAAAAGAGAGAATCACGAAATCGAGATCCTTGATTGTCAGACCGAAGAGAGAAGATCCATACCCATTCCTTCTGAACTTTCTTATCTCCATGAGTTTTATCCCTTCCATGACCGGAGTCCCATCAAACTTTATACAGGTTTTTACCATTTCGGAATGGGGTGGGATGAGGTTCGAAAGAGGGTTGAGGCATCCAGGGCTGATGTTTTTGGAATCTCATCCTCCTTTACCCCCTATCATGGAGAAGCTCTTAAAATCGCCCAACTCATTAAGGAATGGGACTCGAGAAAAATCGTGGTCATGGGAGGGGCTCATGTGAGTTGCGACCCAGAAACGGTCCTGAAAAGCCCCTTTGTGGATTATGTCATTCTGGGGGAAGGAGAGAGTCGTCTATCCATTCTCATAGATTGTTTAGAGAAAGGGAAGAAGGATGAGATGGCAATGATGGATGGGGTCGGATTTAAGCGAAACGGGGAACTCCGTATAAACCGCCCCAGAAGTTTTATCCTTGACCTGGACTCCATGCCGTTTCCTGCAAGAGATCTTTTAGACCTGGATCGGTATCGAATCCATCGAAAGAGATCAACGGTGATCATCACCAGCCGAGGGTGCCCGCATGGATGCGCCTACTGTTCAGCCCATCTCGTGATGGGCTCTTCCTTTCGAGTGCGAAGCCCGGAAAATATTGTGCTGGAGATGATGGAATGTCATAAGCGATATGGGATTGAGAGCTTCGATATCGAGGATGATAATTTTACATTTGACCAAGAACGAGCAAAGAGATTGATGAGGTTGGTCATCGAAAACTTCGGGGAAGGGAGGCTTGAACTCTCAGCGATGAACGGTATCTCCTTTGCCTCGCTGGATGGGGAGCTTCTCCATCAGATGAAGAGAGTGGGTTTCCAAACTCTCAACCTTTCGTATGTCAGCACAGACCCTTTATTCAAAAAGAGGATCAAGCGACCCCAGTCGGTGGTCGCTTTCGATCATCTTCTGAAAGAAGCTGAGAAGATTAGACTCAACATCGTGGCTTATGCCATCTTTGGAATACCCGGTCAAACCGTTGAAGGGATGATCGATACCCTCGTCTATCTGATGGGCAAGAGGGTTCTCATCGGTCCGAGCATCTATTATCCTACTCCAGGCACGCCTCTTTTTGAGAGATGTGAAAGAGAAACTCTTTTTCTATCAAATCCTTCCCAATGGCGTTCGACTGCCCTTCCGATTGAGACGAAAGAATTTGACCGCCTCGATCTTGCCACCTTACTTCGATTAACCAGGGTCATCAATTTTATTAAGGGTAAGATGGATAAAAGGGAGTTGGAGGAAGGTATCACGTGGCAAGAACTCTTTCAGATATTGAATGATCACGGAAGTGATCGGAGGGTATTGGACTGGAAGAATCTCATTTTCGTTCTGATGAGTGAGAGATGTTTTTTGAGTCTTAGAAGAGATCCGGGTAAGGCACTTTCAATTCAAAAAGAGGCAACATCGAAACGAGTTTTAGACGTTTTTCTTGAAAAGGCATGGGAGAAGCCCGTTTTGAAGAGCCGGAATGATTGAAAAGATACTCTTGATATTATAGGATTGGCTCAAAAAGAGGGGGATCGATGAGATGAAGGCTATGGTGCTCAGAGAAATAGCTGGCATCGAGACAGAGCCCTTAAGGATGGAAGACCTGCCTGTTCCAGTTCCTGGTCCTCAAGAAATTTTGGTCAAAGTCTCGGTCTGTGGAATTTGCCACACAGAATTGGATGAAATCGAAGGGAGACTTCAGCCGAAACTTCCAGTGATCCTGGGTCATCAGGTGGTTGGAAGGGTGGTCGGCTTAGGACCTGGATCAGAACGATTCAAATTGGGAGATCGGGTGGGGATTGCTTGGATTTATTCGGCCTGTGGCAAGTGTGATTTCTGTAAGGTTGGGAACGAAAACCTCTGTTTCGATTTTAAGGGCACTGGATGTGATGCTCATGGAGGTTATGCTCAATATATGAGGATTCATGAGAACTATGCCTATCCCATTCCAGAGAGGTTTTCAGATTCTCAAGCTGCCCCGCTTCTCTGTGCCGGTGCAATCGGATATAGAGATTTGATGCTTTCGGGTATTAAAAAGGGCCAGACCTTAGGGCTTTTTGGGTTTGGGGCCTCTGCTCACATTGTGATTCAGATAGCCACCTATTGGGGTTGCGAGGTTTTTGTTTTTACAAGAGGTAAGGAGCATCAAGCCTTAGCCAAAAAGTTAGGTGCCTCTTGGGTTGGAGGATCTGAAGATATACCTCCCAAGAAAATCGGCTGTGCCATTGACTTCACTCCAGTTGGAGAGACAGTGGCATCTGCCTTAAATGTTCTGGAAAAAGGGGGAAGGCTCGTCATAGCAGTCATTCGAAAGAGAAATCCCATTCCCCCGCTGGACTATTCCCGGCATCTCTGGGATGAAAAAGAGGTCAAAAGTGTAGCCAATATCACAAAGAAAGATGCCGAAGAATTTCTCTCGTTGGCTGCAGAAATTCCAATTATTCCTGAGGTTCAAGAATTTGAATTGGCAGAGGCTAATAAGGCGCTGGGTCTGTTAAAGCAGGGGAAGATTCAGGGTTCGGGCGTGTTAAGGGTTGGTGATTAATTTGCCGTATTGTCTATAAAAGACTGCGCCTGTCGTGTTTAATTATGTTAAACGTTACCGTTATCGAATTACGAAACGGGCTTCGTAGCCGTAACCGAACTGCTTGGAATATATTAATAATCCGAGGATTCCCTCTGGGCATGGAGCATTAATTAGAAAGGGATCATGATGACTTCAATCTATCTGGTTCGCCATGGACAGACGGCATGGAACAAAGAGGAAATATTTAGAGGGAGGACGGATATTCCTCTTGACGAGACAGGCTTGAGGCAGGCTGAACTGGCAGGAGAATTTTTTAAAGATTTAGAGATTGAAGCTATCTATTCCAGCCCTCTCTCCCGGGCTATTCAGACCGCAGAAAAAATTGCAAAATTTCATTCCCTGAAGGTTCAACCCTTAGAAGGCCTCGTTGATATGAGTTTTGGAAAGTGGGAAGGGCATGCCCACTTGGAAATTAAGGAGAGTGATCCTGAGACCTATCGTCAATGGAGAGAAGAGCCTCATCTGGCGAAGCTGCCGGGTGGGGAGAGTTTGGAGGATGTTCGAGCAAGATCTATGGCAGCCCTTGAAGAGGTGGTTAAGAAACATCCTGATGGGAATATAGTCCTTGTTTCCCACCGAGTGGTCAATAAGGTACTCCTCTGTGGAATCTTGGGAATTGATAATTCCCATTTCTGGCAAATTGCACAGGACACAACTGCAATCAACCTGATTCAATATCGACAGGGAAGATATGTTCTTACTCTCATGAATGAGACGTGCCACCTGAAGGCTTTAAAAGAGGAGAGGCTAAAAGTAGATTTTTGAATGATTGAGAAGATTTGTATTCAAAAATTCTTCGATCTTTGCTTCCATCTAATCTTTTATCTTACCCAATACAAGCTACCCTTCTTGAACGAGCGATTCTAATGACTTCTCGGCCACTTTGCCCCGTACAGAATTTCCACTGCAGAGAGAAGAATCTTCCTATTCTTCGGCACTACTTCCTCTTCCTTGCATGAACCTTAGATAAGTAAGAGGCCTCGATGGTACTCTTCATTCCTCCGCGGACATTGAATTCACCCGTTACCACAGCCTGGACCGGTTTGGCGGCCTTCACAAAATCCCTAAGGATTCGATTCACAGCATTTTCGTAAAAGATTCCAAGGTTCCGATAGGCCAATATATACATCTTCAGAGATTTTAATTCGACACACCATTGATCGGGGATATAGCGGATCGTGATCGTACCGAAGTCAGGTAGGCCAGATCGGGGACAGATTGAGGTAAATTCCGGAATGGATATGGTGATTTCATAGTCTTTATATTGATTCTTGAAACATTCGATCTTGGGAAGCGGGGCATCAATCCCTGCACGGGCATGTTTATCTGTGTATTCTGCCATGATTGGTCTCCATAGATTTCACCCTCATTTAGAAAGAACGAATCATCAGTTGAATGAACCCCGTTATTGCATTGAAAACAGAGGCTATGTTCTTTCTTTTTCCTTTTCTCTTGCTTCTCTCATTTCCCCATTCTGTTTTTCGATTGGAAGTTTGATCCGGAAGGTCGATCCTTTTCCGGGTTCGCTATCGGCCTCAATCTCTCCACCGTGTGATTGAATGATTCCATAACTGATGGCTAAACCCAAACCCGTCCCCTTTCCGGTCTCCTTGGTGGTGAAGAAGGGGGTAAAGAGTTTAGAGAGATGCTCTTTGGGCATACCACAGCCCGTATCCATGAAAGAGATC
Source organism: uncultured Pseudomonadota bacterium (assembly GCA_937124575.1). Classification (GTDB taxonomy): domain Bacteria; phylum Desulfobacterota; class BSN033; order BSN033; family UBA1163; genus RBG-16-49-23. Next base: position 5,487 of record CAKZKY010000265.1, read on the forward strand.
TCAGCGACTCCATTATTCACATCGGTCTTGATGGCCAAAGTACCCCCGTCATTCCCCATGGCATCGGCCGCATTGATTACGATATTCATAAAGACTTGCTGGATCTGATCTCCGTCAACAAAGAGCAGGGGCATATCCGGTTTAAATTCCTTGACGATCTTAATATTCTGAAAACGGGCCTGGTTTTCGACCAGGGTGAGCGTCCTCTCAATCAGGGCATGGATGTCCCACTCTTTTTTATCCGGTTTTCTCTGTCGGGCAAAGTCGAGCAGTCCCCTGACAATGTTGCGACACCGGGTCGTCTGCTGAACGATGTTCTCAAGATCCCTTTTCCAGGGATGGTTTTCGTCCGTTTTTTTCAACATCAGGGAGCTGAAGGTGAGGACACCTGTCAGGGGGTTATTGATCTCATGGGCCACCCCTGCGGCTAATTCTCCGAGAGCCGCCATCTTACCTGCCCGGATTAATTGATCCTGAACCTGCTGAAGCTCCTGGGTCCTTTCCTGGACCCGCTGTTCCAGGGTTTGGGTCCACTCTTCAATGGCATCGCGAGACCGTTTCAGTTCTGTGATCATATTATTGAAGGAGTTGGAAAGCTCTCCTAATTCATCATGGGATTTTATGTTCACGGTCTGATCGAGATTGCCCAAAGCGGCCGTCTTGGTTGCCGCAAGAAGTTTATCAATGGGGCGATTGACAAACCGCGTCAGGAGCAGGCTTGAGAGAACGCTGAGCACAACCACGCTGATGACCCCTGAGAGGATCATCCGGTTGTACAGCTGGGCTTTTTCTTTATCGAACTCCTCCAGAGAGATCATGGTGTCCAGGACTCCGAGGACATTGACGTTTTTTGAGTGGCAGGGATGGCAGGAGGGTTCGTTATAAATCGGATTGATCAATCCCAGAAGCCTCTGGGTATCCGTATGGTAGACGCGCGTTTTACTATCGGAGGGAAGACGGACTTTGGTCTCGTCTTCTCGATGGCAACCATAACAGGCTTCGGCCTTCATATCGACGACGGTGCCCACTTTGCTCCGATCTGAGGAAACCGTGATCTCCCCCGCCTTATTGTAGATTCTTACCTCCACAATCCCCTTTCGCTGGGCCACATCGTCAATGATCCGCTGATATTCATCCCGGCGGTCTTTGATCATGGCATAACGGATACTCAGACGGATCGTCTCACTGAGATTGAAAGCTTCCTCTTCGGTCTTATCAATCATCTGCTGAGAAAGGGATTTTATATTGAGGTAAAGGAAGATCCCCTCGATGACCACCACCACGATGATCACGCTGAAGATGATCTTTGTCTTAAGACTTCGAAAACGTATCATTGCCACCCCCGTAACTGATAATACTCCCTGAGCATGGCTTCCATCTCATCGGGTTGAATCGTTTTTTCTGTTCCCTGGAGGACTTCGCGGAAAAACCGGCGGGGAAGTTTATCGTCTTTCTTGGTTATCCCTTCTTGCCGATTGAATTGCCTTGCGAGGTTGATGATCTTAGAAGCAATGGTTTTTAGCCCCCTTTTTTTCAGAGCCAGGCCACAGGTGGCCTGAAGAATCTCTTCAAGATCAGTCCAGGTGATGAGGTCCCGATAGAACCGGCAGAGGATCAGGGCATCAAAGAGGGTCATCTTATCTTCATAATCAATAAAGAGACGGGCCTTTCCTCGAATCCGATTAGGGTCGATCTGTCCAGAGAGTTCCGATTTGTAGAAGGTGGCTCTTAGGTGGCAGGCACCCCGGTCCGAGGTGGCATAGGCCAGCCCCATTCCCTTCAGGACCCTCGGGTCAAATCCAGCCGGCTCAAGGCCCTTTACATGGATCGCTTCCTTCTCCATTCCCCAGACAGAAGCGGCATGGCGAACTCCTTCCGAAAGAATTTTCCCGATGCCTCTTCGGTAGGCGATCTTTTTTAAGACATCAGCAATCGCATCCACATCTCCATAACGAAGTCTATCTTTGATCTTTCCCTTCCCAGAAGCCTCAATGGCAAAGGCGACCAGGTTTCCAGTGGTGATCGTATCCATTCCCATGCGGTCGCAGAGGTCGTTGAGGTAGATGATCTCCTCAATCGATTTGACAATGCAGAGCCCGCCAAAGGCATAGATGGTTTCGTATTCAGGGCCCATGATGCAGAGGCCTTTATGCCTTCCCTGCTTCACGCGGGACATCTTGCCACAGGCCATAAAGCAATATGGACAGGCGGATGAAGTCACCTCACACCGTTCCATCAAGCTTTCTGCGCTGAGCCCTTCCCAGCCCTCGAGGGTTCCTTTTGACCAGTATTGTGTGGGAAAGGCTCCGATGGTATTCATGATGGAGACCAACATGGGGGTTCCGTA
>CAKZKY010000266.1 GCA_937124575.1 uncultured Pseudomonadota bacterium
TACCGTTCGATTCTTGAAAACATCGCAGAGGGCTATTATGAAGTGGACCTTGCCGGCAATTTTACCTTCTTCAATGTATCCGTCTGCCACCTTCTTGGATATTCTAAAGAAGAGTTGATGGGAATGAATAACCGTCAATATATGGACCAAGAAAATGCTAAAAAATTGTATCAGACCTTCAATGAAGTTTATCGAACGGGTGTTACTGCTAATGTATTTGATTGGGTGATCATCAGAAAAGATGGGACAAAACGACATGTTGAATCTTCCATTTCTTTAATAAAGAATCCTGCCGGTCAGCCGATTGGGTTTCGAGGGATTGTTCGGGATATCACCGAGCGCAAGAGGGCTGAGGAAGCTCTCTCCATCAGTGAGGAACGATATCGAACATTGGTTGAGGAGAGTTTTGACGGAATTTGGATTCAGAAAAGGGCGAAGATCGCCTTTGCCAACCGTCGGCTATATGAAATGCTTGGTTATGAACAAGGTGAATTGGAAGGCCGTGACCACTGGATTGTCTATCATCCCGATTATCAAGCTCTCACGAGAGAAAGGGCGCAGGCACGCATGCGGGGAGAGTCTGTCCCCTCCACTTATGAAGTAAAATTCCTCCGGAAAGATGGCTCTTCATTCTGGGGAGAAATCAATGCCAAAGCCATCACTCTATCTGGAGAACCCGGAATCCAGGTCTGGGCACGCGATATCAATGAGCGTAAACAGGCCGAGAAAGCACTCAAAGAGAGCGAAGAAAAATTCAGATTTTTAACTGAGAAGATGGCCGATATGGTTTGGACCATGGACCTCAATTTCCGCACAACCTATGTGAGTCCTTCCATCGAGAAGATGCTTGGATTTACCCCCGAGGAACGGAAGATGCAGTCACTTGAGCAGATGCTTCCCCCTGAGTCTTTGAAAAAGACCCAGGCCCTGTTTCGCGAAGAGCTTGAGCGCCAAAAAAGAGAGGGTATTGATCCGGATCGCTCCATAACGGTCGAAATCGAGTACTATCGGAAAGACGGCTCCACGGTCTGGGTGGAGAACAACATCAAAGGGATATACGATGCGGGCAAGTGGGTAGGGATTTACGGTGTTTCTCGAGACATTACTGAGCGCAAAAGAGCCGAGGAGACTCTCCGCGCCGAAAGAGAAAGATTACGTTCTTTAACTGAAAACGCTCCTTTTGGAATGGTGATGATTAATCAAGATGGATCTTTCGAATACATCAATCCTAAATTCAAAGAATTATTGGGTTACGATTTGACGGATATCCCTGATGGAAAAACATGGTTTAGAAAGGCCTATCCTGATCCTGATTACAGACACAAGGTCATCGCGGCATGGATAGAAGACTCTAAATCTTTTGGAGTTGGAGAGAAGAGACCCAGAGTCTTTAAAGCAAAATGTAAAGACGGATCTGAAAAAATTATCAATTTCATTCCAGTCCAACTGGAGACAGGGGAAAATCTGATGGCTTGTGAGGATATCACGGAGCGCGTGCGTGCCGAGCAAGCCCTTCA
>CAKZKY010000267.1 GCA_937124575.1 uncultured Pseudomonadota bacterium
CGTATCTTTCATGGCTCCAGTCCTCCCTGGAACCATTTTACCCTAAACTATCACCCATTAAAAACCCGGAAGAACCATCAATCTAAGGTCATCGCTCTAAAAGGCTTTTCGGCCTCCCCGCTCCCCTTGTGAAGGGTGAAAGAAATCGCTCAATTTAGGATTGAGTTAATTGTTCACACCCCCAATCATAGATCGTTAAATCCTTGACCGTCCTGTTTAATAATCATATAATTAGTCCAGTACTGTCCAAAATCACCTAAATTTCAGAGTTACCCATTGAAATTATTAACATTTTGGACAAGCTTTGTTCGGTGAGGCTGTAAAAAATTTAGACGAAGATTTCAGAAATAGATATCCACAAATACCTTGGAAAAAAGTTGCAGGGTTAAGTGATGCCCTTATCCATGAATACTTTGGCGTAAGCCTGAAAAATGATGCCAGCTTCGATAACGATAAACGATTTACAAAAAAAGACGATTCACTGTTTGGGAGAGACGAAATGCCTGTATTAAAGTTTAAGAATTTTGAAGATCTGGATCAATTCGAAAGAGAGGGGAAAGGGATAAGCTGGAATTTTAAGCCTGATCAGGCCTATTTTAAAAAGGCATTTCGTTTTCGGATCAAAATCCCATTTCCGCCTGGCTTGTATAAATTTAAGACCTTTGAGGATGCGGAAAGATGGGAAAGGGAGTGGTGGATCAAAAGTGGAGTTGCAAAAAGAGATCGTTAGGGTATGCAAGGCCCTTAATAGCGAAGGGGTAAGATATGTTGTGATAGGAGGATGCGCCGTCATTCTTCACGGTTATTACCGAACAACACACGATATTGATCTCCTTGTGGATTCCTCCGTAGAGAACATAAGCAGGTTAAAGAAAGCCTTTCAGGAGATATTTCAATCGAATGAAATATCTGAAATACGCGATGTCGATATTGATCAGTATGCCGTAGTTAGATTTGCTCCGGAATCCGAGGAGATCGTGATTGACATGATAGGTAAAATTGGAACAATAAATTTTAAAACGGCTATTCAGGACATGGAAGAAATTGAGGTTGAAGGTATAAAAATACCGGTTTGTGGACTCGCCACGCTTATAGAGACGAAAAAGGGGGCAAGACCAAAAGATAGAGAGGACCTGCTTTTTCTCATAGGGAAAAAAGAATACCTTGACAAAAATGTTAAAAGAGAGATTTAAAGAGCTTGAAATAAGGCTTTTATCTGAAATCAAGTCCTTTTATGGGACTCGGTTGATTTCGGTTGTTGTTTTCGGTTCTGTGGCAAGAGAGGCTCAAACTTTCGATTCCGATCTCGATGTTTTAATCATCGCTAAAGACCTCCCGAAGGGAAGGATGAAGAGAATAGGGGAGTTTGAATCTATCGAAGAAAAAATGGAACCTTTGCTGAAATCACTTCGTCGAAAAGAAGGAATCGATACCTATCTCTCTGCCATTATCAAAAGTCCTGAAGAGGCTGAAAAGGGAAGCCCTCTTTTCCTCGATATGGTGGAGGATGCAAAGATCCTATTTGACAGGGATGGGTTTTTTAAGAAGAGGCTTGATAAATTGAGAAAAAGACTTAAGGAGCTGGGCTCCCAAAGGATATGGAAAGGAAATGCATGGTACTGGGATCTTAAACCGGATTATAAACCTGGAGAAATATTTGAATTATGACAAACCATGATCTGGCACAGAGTTATCTTAAAAAATCTCAGGACCGATTAGATATCCTTGACCTT
>CAKZKY010000268.1 GCA_937124575.1 uncultured Pseudomonadota bacterium
CCATAGTTTTCACGCAGGTTTCAGGATAAATCTATATAAAAAGGTCAAGGAAGTTAAATGGGAGCTCGTTACGCGGTATAGGTAAATGAAGTCTAAGCAAAGTTTAAGAACAATTATCAGGCTTTCATTCTTCAAGGGAAGAAGGAATCGTTTGATTCACGTCTTCCGGGGTTTCACACATGGGGATGTTGCTGTTTTATCAAACTTTCAATACTCACCGTTTCTCTTTTTTCTTAAACAATCCCTCAAGAAACCCCAAGCCTTCTTCCAATTCTTTCATTCCCACTACCTTTATGGGAAGCCCAATGGCTTCAGCCAGTCCAACTCCAACTCGAATCAAGAAGGTTTCCTGTAACTTAAACTGGGGATCATCCAGCCTCCCCTTCACACGAAATTGAACCTCAATACGGTTTCCCTTACCCTTCAGGCGGGAACGAAGTGTCTTCGCAGGAATATAAAAGACTGTCCCCTCTTCTTTAACACGAAAATCGGACACCTCCAGCTTAACAGGGGTATTGATCACTTTTCCCTTGATCGCAATTTGGGCATCCATATTTACATATCCAGACTCGATCTCTGCTGAAACCCTTTTCCGGTAATAAGGCTCGAAGGTCTTCAACTCAACCTCACGGAACTTTAAAGAGGTTTCCATATCCGAACTCACCAGATCAATCCAACCCTTCGATGCAATCTCACCTGTTTTCTTATCCCCCTTTATTCTCCCTTTCAATTCAATGGGAGATCGGAATGAGACAAGAGGATATTCAATGTGCTTCATCTCCATGTCGAGTTCTTTCAATCGGATTTGTGCGGGAGGCTGACCTGTTTTCATATCGTCAAAATCAATGGAGCCCTTCTCGATCTGGAAACGGTCAATCCTAATTGGAAAGGTTTCTCTTTCCTTTCTCTCTTCCTTTCCGGAAACATCTTGGCTCTTCTCCTCTCTTTGAACGGATACCCACGGGCCGACAAAGGCTCCTTCTTGTGTTCGGTAGAAAAAGAAATAGGGCCTTAAGAGGATCCATTCCCGGATATACAATCTCTTTTTCAAAAAAGAGAGGAGATCAGGATAAATTCTTATCTCCTCAATCTTAAGGAATTCCTGTTTGGTCCGGGGATCTTCAAATCGAATGCCTTGGATGGAGAGATGAGCTGTCTTAACCTTGATCTGAGCAATGGTGAACCCAGGTCCGATCATCTTCTGGATCCGGGCCTCAATAAATTTTACAGCATAGAAGGAAAAGGCGAGATAACCTCCTACAAAGAGAAGAATAAAAATACCTGCAATGACGAACCACTTTTTCATGGCTATTAATGAATTTCGCAAAAGTAATAGAACTAAGTGCTATCTTCTATTTCCCCCTCACCCTCCCCTCTCCCCCAATTTTAGGGGAGAGGATAAAGGTGAGGGGGCATGACACGAATCTCTCTTTATCATAACCCCACCCAGCCTCCTTTATTTTAATGGGGGGTGGATGGATTAAGAGAGAGGGGGAGTTATGGTTTTGCTATCAGAGAAAATTCATTCCTCTTCTTCTCATAAGCTTCAGATAGAAAAGTGAAGATCGATTTGACTACGAGTTGAAAGAGAAAAGGGTTGGGCTGAATCCTATTCGGAGCCTTTTTGAGATCGATGGCAACGGCCAATGAGATTCTTGCTTCCTCTTCTCTCTTCGTTTTCAATAGATAGTAAGCCATCTCCTCCATTCTTTTTTGGTAGATTAGTCTCTTCTCTTCTGTAAAAAGCTCGGAGAGGGCCTTCTGATAGATCTCTTGAAATCGGGCTTCTTTCTGAGCCTGATTCAAAAAGAGTTTTGACTCTTCTGCCTCCCACACCTGATTGGCATAGGTTCGGATCTCTTCTTCCCGAAGCTTCCATGAGTTAAAAAGGTCTATCTTAATTAGATCGCTTCCCCTTCTCAGACTCAGATCATCCCCCTCGATCCCATTCTCCTGGAAATGAGAATAGATCAGGGGTCTTTCATACTCTTTTTTAATGCGTGCAATTTCACCTCTGAGGTGTAGAAAATCCTGAGGCGGTGTTTTCCCTATTGCAAGCGTTAAATGGTAGGCTTGATCGAAGAGGAATCCTACATAGGAAGGCTCCATCTCAATAAGAGGAAAAGGTGATCCTTTCTGGACCTCCTCAAAAAATAATTTGAATCCTTTTCGTGCCATCTCTCCGCTTGAGCAATCAACCAACCCCTCTATATCGCTGATGATCCCCTGCAGCACATTCAATCCTCGTCCCATATGAGGAATGGCAAGCATCAGAAATCTCTGACCAAGAAAATCGTAAGGCCCACCGAACCCTCGGGCTGGTTCTGCCTGTTTAGGCCGGAAGACAGGCCCCTCCCTGTCTGGCAGGACCTCCTCAACCGTAATGCCTCTACTCTTCATTCGGTAAAGAGACCTTCTGATCGTTTTCCGTACTTTCTTATCCCATGGATTCTCAAGCAGAGATTGGAGCAAATGTGCCATCTGAAGAGAGGGATAGTTCGAAAGTTCTTCAATGATCCGATCCGCAGTTTCAGGATTTTTTCCTAAAAACAGGATAAGCATTGGGAGGATCTCCCTTTCTGGTCTTCCCTCTTGAATATCAAATCTAACTTTCTCAATGATGGACTGGATCTCTTCCAAATTGGCCTCCTGGGGTTAAGTTAAACGATGCTCTGCTGAATTGTAAAAATGATAGTGATTGAGAGATTGATTAAGAGTGTATTCCTGCAAAGGAGTTCAAGCTTCTTTGGCTCACGATAGGCCTCTTGCCAAGTCAATAGGAGATTCCATAAGATGAGAAAGATGGGAATGGCTGAAAGGGCAAATAGCCAGGGATTGTTCCCAAACGTCATCAGAATTTTGATAAAGAAGAGGCCGGTCAGAATCGAGAGGCCCATATAGAGATCAGCCATCCTCTCCCTCCCGAACCGGACGACCAGATTCTTTTTACCAATGGCACGATCCGCTTCTTCGTCTGGAAACTCATTGATCAGAATAACATTAAAGATGGATAATCCCACTGGAATTGAGAGTAGGAAAACCTGGAAGTTGAGGGAACCTGTTAGGAGGTAAACCCCCGATGCAATTGGAAGCCAACCATATGAAAAACCAACAAAAATCTCTCCCAGCCCCCGGTAGGCCCACTGAAAAGGCTTGTTTGAATAGGAAAAACCGGCAAAGATCCCAATTCCGCCAAGAAGAAGGGTCAGCGGTTCTGTCCGGTATCGAAAATAGATATAGAGGCCAATAAGGATTGCCCCAACAAGACAGGCTTGCCCTAATAGAAGGGCAACCCATTGTGGAAGGACTCCCTGAATCAGAATTCTGGAACCGCCTGAAAATCGATTGAAATTCCGATTGAGGCGATCTCCCTTCAGGTCGTTCCATTCCCCCAGATAGTAGGTCATCAGCATGATAAGGATGACTGTTACCGTAGTCAAAGAATAGAGTTTGAATGGCCCCTGATATCCCAATCGCCACGCAAGGACAAATCCCAGAATGAGGGGAAAGATTCCAACCGACAAAAATGGGATTCTTGAAAGCTTCCACAACGCTGTAAAATATTGGGTTGGGTGAATATGGTCTTGCATCGTCATCAAATGGTCAGGTTATGTAAAGAAATAGAACAAATCCGCTCAAAATTCAACCGAATAATCTCGACCCAATAATCCTACGACTCAAGAAGGCTCTATCCGGTTGAGAATCTTCTGTTTTTCTAAACTTTATACTAACCTAATCAACAATTGTCTCATCCTGTGGTCAAGGAACCTCACTTCTACATTGATTTTTGAACCTTTTTGGGGTATAATGATGTGTGGTTTAAAGAGAAAATGGAATCAAAAAGCATCAGATCTTATCACTCTCTAATCCTTTTATCTTCCATTCTTTTTTTTCTTTCTGCCTGTGCTACTCCAGCTTGGTTCCCGATTAAAAAGGGACCGCCACATAAGGCAAAGATGAAAGAACTTCTAGATAAAGAGGTAATCCTCATTGACCGGCATGAGTACGTAAAGGTACTCAATCCACGGGCCCATGAAGGAGGGGATCAACCTAAATATCTCTATATTCCTGTGGAAGAATACTTATCGAAAAAAGAGGCCTATGTCTCGTCTGCCCTACGGATTGAAGAGGGGAAAAGGATCCTTTCCCATGCTCCCTCATTATCATCGCCCTCTCCCGCGGTAGGAAAAGAGGTTTCTTCGTCCTCTGTTTCAGTCTTTCCCGTTGCCCAACTGAAGAAGAAGGTGGTCGTCGCCCATTTTGACGATCGAACCACTTCGGCTGATGAAACCTTTGGCGACTGGTTGTCCGAAAAGTTGATCAAAGAGATGATACAAAGAGCCCCTCAGACTCTCTTCATTGATTATCAGATGGTCAAAGAATTTCTTGAAAAAAGTGAGCTCACCCCATTGGAACTGGAACTCCCTAAGGCCTCTAGAGTGCTCAGCGAAGTTTTCGGAATCCAAGCCATCGTTCTGGGAGAGATTACGGGTCCTTATGTCTTCACCACCAAGGGAACAAAAGATCAAGAAGGAACATCGACGGCTATTATTAAAATTGAGATGAAAATAATTGATACCTTATCTGGAAAAATACTTAAAACGATTTCAGCTCAGAACCCCATCTTTCCTACGAAAGAAAAAGGGACTTTCTCGGACGAAAAAGCAAAAGAAAAGGCCTTCGACTTGACAATTAACGATCTGAGTCGTTCCCTGTCAAGGGAGTTAGATCGCTTGGATTGGTTCTGCCGGGTAGCCAAAGTGGAGGGAGAAGAAGTTTATATCAATGCGGGTAAATTAAGTGGTCTGCGAGTAGGGGATGTGATGGAGGTAATTCGGTTTGGAAGTCTGGGAGAAAAAAGAGAGATAACGGGTAAAATCCAGATCTCAGCCCTCTTTGGAATGGACGCTTCTATTGGAAAACTGATTCAAGGGGAAAAACCTAATGAAGAGGATATCTTAAAACTTGCTGGCCGCAAAGGCTCCTAAAAAGTCCTCCAGGGATACCCTTTTTCAAACCTCACAAAATGAAAAGA
>CAKZKY010000269.1 GCA_937124575.1 uncultured Pseudomonadota bacterium
CTTGAAGGAGCTGATCTCTTCTCATAGATTGTTTACTTTAGGAAACAATTATATACAATATTGTTTACTTTATCAATGTGACGACACTCGACGAAGGGATTACCTCTTGAATTATCAATGACTCCCTCTTTTGCCCTTCCCTTTCATTAAGAACGTGACTCCCCCTCCAACTAAGTTTTCATGATTCGTGAATCAAACCATTTTAACTTGTCTGTGGAGCTATTGACTGACAAGCATAAATTGTGAATCAAATCATTTTAGTGCTTCTTCTGTTGCCCCGCACAATGGAATCGGCATTAACTCAGAGGTTGAATATCCTTCAGTAAATTCCTAAAAGACACCGCTCTTATTTTTTTATCTAACGGAAAGGTATGCTCTCCTGCATGGATCACGTCCAGTGATTGAAGACGAAGATCGGACAATGCATAACGCATTGAGGGAGTAATTTGGGGAGAGGTCGTTCTTTTTATCTCAAATCCCAGCCGTTGTCGCCCTCTCACAACAAGAAGATCCAACTCAGCTCCTCCATGGGTGGCCCAGAAGAAACATTCGTCAAACCTAACCGCCAGGCGATAAACAACCTGCTCAAGAACAAAGCCCTCCCAGGATGCTCCTACTTTGGGATGACCTTCAAGATCTCTAAGCGTTTTAAGACCAAGCAGGGTATGCAGCACCCCACTGTCTGCAATGTATATCTTAGGTGCTTTAACTTGGCGCTTCGATATATTCTCATGCCAGGGCGACAGCTGACGAATCACCAACGCTGAGGTCATCAGGTCGAGATAATTTCGAACCGTCGTGTCCGCCACACCAAAAGACCGGGCGAATTCTGAGGCATTCCAGATTTGACCATGGTAGTTCGCAAGCATGATCCAAAAACGGCGCAGCGTGGCAGACCGAACCGTAATGCCAAGCTGAGGGAGATCTCTCTCTAAAAATGTACGGACAAATCCATGACGCCATTCATCACTCTCGGCGTGCGTTCGAGCAAGGTAAGACCTTGGAAAACCTCCCCGCAACCATCGTTGCATGTAGTTTTCAACTCCAACTTCCTCAATGGAAAATCCGCCCAATTCATGATAGAAGATTCGGCCCGCAAGCGTTTCAGCACTCTGGCGAAGCAAATCCGGCGATGCACTACTAAGCACCAAGAAATGGGCGGCCGATTGGGGGCGATCGACCAAAACCCGTAATACAGGAAAAAGGTTGGGGTGTCGTTGAATTTCGTCGATGACGACAAGTCCTTCAAGGTCCTTAAGGGCAAGCATCGGATCAGCGATTCGAACCAGGTCTTCGGGGTTTTCCAGGTCGAAGTAGGATGATGGACCCTTTGTTTTTGAAATGAGTAAACGCGCAAGGGTCGTCTTTCCAACTTGGCGCGCCCCTACCATTCCAACCACGGGATGCCTTCGGAGGAGCCTCTGAATCGCTTCAAGTTCTCGCTTACGGTCTATTATCATGAGAAAAACCTACCTTGAAAATTCTGTTATGTCAACAGAAATTTCAAGGTATTATTTTAAATTGTGGGAGTTAGGCCTTGCAATCATACAAACTGAAGAATTCAGGGCCAGACCTTGAAATTTGAACTAAGAATGCTATCCACCCTCCCCTTTTAATTGCTCCGGCGTCCGTTCTTCTCACCAGAGTTAAAGACATTCTTCCACCCAATTCGACGCCACTATCATAAAGCATAGAGCGAAGCGCAGAGCGCAAATATTCACTCCTCCTTCTGCAGAGCCCTCAAATCTTAAACCGGTGCAATGGCCAAGGGGGCGCATCTTCAATTTTGAATTACTCCCTCTTCTGTCCTACCCCTTCATGTCCCTATAAACAGCAGAGCGACCTTCAGCATGTTCAAGACCCTGAGCCACTCGACCCTCAACTCATGGCCGAAACGCTCAGTCGAAGTGCATCCATCCTTCGTTCGGCCTTGGATGACTAAGGAGGACAGGTAACTATAAATTCAAGATTCGAAAATCAAGATTCGGTATTTGCCGAGGCCAAGGCTGATCCATTTTCCAACATGGATGTATTCCCCTACCTTTGGGAGTCAGAAACCTCATTGGCCTGTTCCCTTCTCCCTTTCTCCCTTTACCTGCCTGAATTGCACAAACCTCTTCCAACTGATATTTTCCTTTACCCTTCCAATCCCGATCCGCCTCAGTTCATCAAAGGTATAGATAAAATAGGGGAGAAAAAGGAATGACCGAAACCGCCCCTCAAGGTCGAACCCTTGTAGGCAGGAAGGCGAATGGGTTCTAACGCTCTGAGGAGGAATTGGAA
>CAKZKY010000270.1 GCA_937124575.1 uncultured Pseudomonadota bacterium
TTTAAAATTCAGACTTCTTAAACTCTTTTCAACGATTTGAAATTGGGTCATTTGCGACTGTTTTAGATTTCGGATTTTGAATTTTCGAATCTTTCTTTGATAGCCCTCAGTGACTTCAGCTCCTTACCCAATTGATGGGTGATGAAGGGTGGCAGGAGTTCTCCGCTCTCCGATAGGGCTTGAGAGGTAAACTTAAGCCTTCGGAGTTTGTCTAATTCTACCTGTGCCACCTGATCAATGAGTCGCACCGTTCCTAAGGATAGAGGAATGAGTCGCTCACCACTTTTTGAACATCGGTCGCAGATCATCGTTCCTCTCTCAAGTGAGAAAAAAACAGAGTGAGATTCCTTCATCTCCTCCCAGCCTCGTTTGCATAAACCGCACCGGGTTAGATGAGGTCGGTACCCGAAAAGTGAGAGCATTCGTATTTCAAACATCCTCAACCGTTCTTCTTCCGGAGCTGTGCTATCTATATCAATTAAGAACGAAAGAAGGAGGTCAAAGGCTGCTGCATTTACCTCCCGTTCCCCTGCCATCTCATTTACCAGTTCGAGATAGTAGTTCCCATAATAGAACCTCTTCAAATCCTCTCTGATCCTTGGAAAGGTGTGGAGGATGTCCCCACTTTCCACCCGCACCAGACCCATCCCTTCCCGATCGAAGAAGATGAGACGCAGATGCGAAAAGAGGCTAAGGACATTCTGAAACCGTTTCTTGCTCCTTCTGGCTCCCTTGGCGATCCCTTTCAGCTTTCCGAAATCCCTGGTGAAGAAGGTAAGAATCTTATCAGACTCACCATAATTCATGGAGCGGGTCACAATGGCAGGAGTCGTAAAAAGCGGCATATCGTTATTTCTTCTGGGTTTCTTTCTTTCCCGAAGAGGGTTCTTGCATCCGGATGATCTCTGTGCCTGGTGGAACCTGAAACTGGAAGAAGGCACCTGAGAGATTGGTGTTCATTTTGATATCTGTCAGGCGGGTTCGGGTCACGTTTCCCATACCGTCAAAAACATCCACCTGAATGACAAGATAACTTTTTTTCTCAACGGTCAATGACAACTTCGAAACCGCCGGATGGGGCTCCTTCGGAGCGATTTCGACGATCGTCAGATCTTCCTTCTTGGCAAGGGATTCACTCACATTGAGAAGTTTAAAATCGCGTCTCAGATCTCCCTCTCCGACCAGAAAACCGAACTCTTTGATCATCCTGTCTGCCTGAGAGACAAGAACTTGATTCTCCTCCGGCTGATAAAACCAAAGGGTCTGTCCGTCGGAGATAATTTTTTGATTGGGAGTCTTATAGTCCCATCGCATCATTCCTTTCTTCTTAAAATAGACTTTTCCCTCCCCTCTCTGTGGTTGCCGCATTACCTTTCCGACATACTCCTGCACAAAACTGGCTTCAAAGTCACTCGTCTTCTCATATTGATTCTGGATTTCTGCCAGAATGTTTTGAGCGGTCGCTGCAACCTTCTCTGTATCGAGAGACAGGCTGATTAGAAAAGAAAGGCTGATCAAAAATATTATTTTGTTCACATAAGCCTCCTTAGGGTTCTATTTTTTTAATCAAAACTTCCCTCGGCTTGACACCGTCAGAAGGACCCACAACTCCCTCCTCTTCCATCTTTTCGATGATCCGGGCCGCCCGATTATAACCAATTCGGAATCGCCTCTGGATGAGAGAGATCGAAGCCTGACCAATCTCAGCCACAAAGGCAAGGGCTTCGTCATACTTCTCATCATATTCATCATCGGCTCCCCCTGCCTCCTTCTCCTTCTTCCCTTCGGAAAGGATGGAGGTTTCATAGGCAGGTTGTCCCTGCTTTTTCCAATGCTCCACGACCCGCTTGATCTCCGCACTGGAGATGAAAGCACCATGGATCCGGATCAACTTTGCACTGCCAGGTGGGAGAAAGAGCATATCGCCTGATCCAAGGAGATGTTCTGCACCAATGGTATCTAAAATCGTTCTTGAATCGACTTTGGAAGTAACCTGGAAAGAGATGCGTGCCGGAAAATTGGCCTTGATGAGGCCGGTGAGCACATCCACGGAAGGTCTCTGGGTGGCCAAAATCAGATGGATGCCCACGGCCCTTGCCATCTGAGCAAGCCGGGTGATCGATTCCTCGACCTCCTTCGAAGAGATCATCATCAGATCGGCCAACTCATCGATCACCACGACAATATAAGGAAGCCTCTCCATCCTCTCTTCTTCCTTGTTTTCGTCTCCCTCCAAGGTATCCCCTCTCCGTTTATAAACCTTGCCCTTTTCCCTTAACTCCTTTTCCATCTTCTGATGGTAATGATCGATATTTCGGACCGCCTTTTCAGCCAAGACCTGGTATCTTCGCTCCATCTCTTCGACCAGCCACTTCAGCGCGATGGCCGCTTTTTTCGGATTGGTGACAACCGGCAGCAGAAGATGGGGAATGCCCTCGTAATCGGAGAGTTCCAACATCTTCGGATCGATCATGATGAAACGAACCTCTTCTGGAGTGGCTTTAAAGAGGATACTGTTGATCATCGAATTGACAGAGACACTCTTTCCGGAACCGGTCGATCCAGCCACCAGAAGATGGGGCATTTTGGCCAGATCGACAACAAAGGGCTCTCCAGAAATATCTTTGCCGATTCCGAAGGAGAGTTTTGATTTGGAGTTTCGAAAGAGATCAGAATCAATGATCTCCTTCAGATAGACCGTCTCCCTTACTGTATTGGGT
This sequence comes from uncultured Pseudomonadota bacterium, assembly GCA_937124575.1. Classification (GTDB taxonomy): domain Bacteria; phylum Desulfobacterota; class BSN033; order BSN033; family UBA1163; genus RBG-16-49-23. The sequence continues at coordinate 2,721 of CAKZKY010000270.1, forward strand.
ACTTCAATACCGACCACGGACTTCCCAGGGATAGGAGCAACGATTCGAATGGTCACAGCGCTCAAAGCCAGTGCTAGATCATCTGCCAGATTGACGATCCGGCTGACCTTCACACCTGGAGCGGGCTCAAATTCATAGACCGTGATGACCGGACCGGGTCTCACTTCTACGACTCGGCCCTCCACTCCGTAATCCAGAAGCTTCTTCTCCAAGATACGGGAATTCATGACCAGGCTGTCTCGATCGATCTTCTGACGTTTCTCTGTCTCGGCTTCAAGAAGGGAGATGGGAGGAAGCTGATATTCCTTTTTGGCCTCAACAAATTCAAAAACTTCCTGTTCAATGATCTCTTCCCTTTTCTTCGGAGGTACCGCCTTCTCAACCACAACAACGGGTGGTGGCTCTTGGGTTTCCTCTTTCCCTTCCTTTTTGATCTCCGCCTTTTCCTGTTTCCGCCTCCCCAACTTCTTTGCTCTTTCGCTCTGTTCCTTTCGAACCATCTTCATGGTGCTCAATTTCTCAATGGCTTTGGCTATCCCTCTCCCTAAAGCGCGGAGGGCCACTACCAAGGATACTCCCGTACCCAAAACAAAACCGAGGATCAAAATTGCAACGAGGAGGATCGTTGCTCCTGGAAGGTTAAAGTATCGTACCAAGCTTCTGGAAATAATTTCTCCGATGAATCCCCCCGGCAAGAGGTCCTGTGCATAAATTCGAAGGGGTTTCATCCATAGACTGAAGAGAGAGGAAGTAACCAGCAGGATGACTCCCCACCCCCCCAATTTGACCAGTGGATATTTCGATTCCCAACGAAGAATAAATCGAATGGCGTAGAAACCGAGAACGAATGAGATGAGAAAGGAAGGAAATCCGAACCCTTGGAAGAGGAGACCGGAGACATGGGCACCGACAACACCCATCCAGTTGTTGATCGTTTTTATCTTTTGGCTGGAGTAAGAGAAGAAGGAGGGATCTGCCGGATCGTAGGAAATCAGGCTGAGAAAGAGGAAGATAGCTACGGCAACTAATAATACGCCGATGATCTCCCGTTTCAACTTCTCTTTGAAGGCATCCTCAATCACATCGCCCCCCTACTTATGAAACTCATTCGCGCCACTCGCTGCCATTCGTGCTATTCGTCTCTTTTTTCTTGGTGATGAATTCAAAATTACCCGAGATCGTCTCCCTCACCTTTTCCATCAAGAGGTTTCTTTCTTTTAAAGAATAGGAAGCCGTATCAATGGGTTCTCCGATCTTAATGCGGATCTCTCCTGCGGAGGCCGTCAAACGGTCCTTCGGCATGATCTCCCGGCTTCCAGCAAGAGAAATAGGAATGATCGGAGCTTTCGATTTCATCGCTAAAGTAAACCCTCCCTTTTTAAATGGCTGAATCGTTCCGTCTGGACTTCTCGACCCTTCTGGAAAGATGATGACCGACATCCCGTCGCGTATCCTTTGAGCGGCTTGATTCATCGCCTCCACCGTCTCTCGGGTCCCCTGTCGGTCAAGGCTGATATAGCCTGCGGCACTCATGGTCCATCCGAAAAAAGGGATAGAGAAGAGTTCCTTTTTGGCTAACCACTTAAAGTGAAAAGGAAGATGGCCAAGGAGGGCAAAGATATCGTAACTCCCCTGGTGGTTCGACATAAAGATGAAGGGTCCTGTCCCTTTCACATTGTCCAATCCCTCAACTTTGACCTTCACCCCATTGGCCAACAAGGCAATCCTTCCCCAGAGTCGCGCACAATAGTGGCCTATTCTTCCTTTCCGATCAATGAGATAAGACACCAGAGCGATGACTCCCAAAGCCAAAGTAGCAATGACAATGCAGGACCAAACAAAAATCGTACGCGCCATAAATCAACAAAATCCCAGTTATCAAATTCCAAGCTCCAAATAATTTCCAATATTCAATGTTCAAATAACCAATCCGGAACTGAAGTTAAAATCATTTTGGTCATTGGGAATTGGTTATTATTTGGTTATTGGTGCTTGGAGTTTGGTTATTGTCCTAAATTCTTCTTTCCAACTCCTTTAGAATCACTTCCACCTCATCTCTGATCTGATCATCCATATCATAAGGAGACCTTCCCTCCCGGTCTGCCTGCAGGATCTTTGGATTAAAACTCATATGCCCCAGAATTGGGAAATCATAGAGATTCTCTTCGATCACCTTTCGGTCCTCTTCAGAGTTAATTTTATTGCCGACAATCATCATATTTTTGATCTTCAGATCCTCTCCCAATTTTTTTATCTGCCTTGCTGTCTGGATAGCTCTCTGCCCGGGTTCAACCACTATGATGAGCCCATCCACATAGCCTGTACTTCCCCTCCCTAAGTGTTCAAGCCCAGCTTCCATATCGATGATGAGCGCTTCATCCCTCAGAACGAGAACATGCCGAACTAAGTTCTTTAGAAGCACATTTTCTGGACAAAAACACCCTCCCCCTCCCTGTGGAATGGATCCAAGCAGAAGGAGTTTAACCCCCTCATGGATCACCCCTAATTCATCCGGTATATCATCTACCTTAGGATTCAGTTTAAACATCGAACCAAAACTTCCCTTCTTTGATCCTGTCCTCTCTTCGATCAAAGAGGTCATCGAAGCAATTGGAGATAGCTTTTCTAAAGCCTCTTTTGGGAACCCAATGGCAGAGGCCAAATTCGAATCTGGATCAGCATCAATGGCGAGGACCTTCTTCCCCTTTCCAGCTAAGAGACGAGCCATCACACCCGCCAACGTCGTCTTTCCAACCCCGCCCTTCCCCGAAATCGCAACCTTCATTAAGTCTCCCTCTCAATTGATTGATTAATCATAGCTAAAAATTCAAAAAATGTCTAATGCTGTGAAAACAGAAGGCTCTGCTAAGGATTTTTAGAGTTTTTAGCCAAATACCATTTGACAAATCGAAGGACAATCAATAAAGATTAAGTCATTATGGCGAAGATGAACAAAAAAGCATTGGGCCTCCTCAGTACTGCACATTTCGTAACTGACTTAAACCAGGGAGCTCTTCCTGCCCTGCTTCCCTTTTTTAAAGAGGCACTCCATCTCTCTTATACGATGGCAGGAACCATTCTTCTCTCTGCAAACCTCACCTCCTCCATTATCCAGCCTATCTTCGGCCACCTTTCAGACCGGAGGCCGATCGGATGGTTTCTCCCGCTGGCGCCCATAATCGCCTGCCTAGGTATCTCTGTCTCGGGCTTTATCCCCAATTACTTCCTCCTTCTCGCCAGCATCATCTTAACTGGCATCGGGGTTGCCATCTTCCATCCCGAGGGATTTAAAACAGCTTACTTTTTTACGGGGGAGAAAAAAGCAACAGGGATGTCCTTCTTTGCAGTCGGCGGAAATCTCGGCATTGCCCTCGGCCCAATCTGGGCGCTCCTTCTGGTCACTTCTTTGGGACTCCATGGAACCCTTGGAATGTTCATCCCCGGAATTCTCATCGCAGTTATTTTGTTCTTCAACCTGCCAGAGATCACCTCTCCTGTCCAGTCGGCTCACAGGGAGGCTAAAAAAGGAGAGAAAAAGCCTCTCACAAAAGGGCAGAAATGGACTTTCTTCCTCCTTATAACCATTGCTACGATTCGGGCATGGATACAATTTGGCCTGGCCACTTATATCCCTTTCTACTATATCAATTATCTTAAGGGAAACCCCCTCTATGCAGGGAAACTCGTCTCCACTTTTCTCATTTCAGGGGCTGTAGGGACGTTGATAGGAGCTCCGCTGGCGGACCGCTGGGGTCATAAGCAATTTTTAAATATCACTCTGCTCCTTTCATTTCCCTTTTTCCTTCTCTTCTATTCCAGCAGTGGCTTCCTCTCTTTCATCCTTATCGGAATTGCGGGGATGGTCCTGATCTCCTCCTTTGCCCTCACAACAGTGATGGCCCAGGCAACCCTTCCTCAGCATCTTGGGATTGCTTCAGGAATGATGGTCGGTTTTTCTATGAGTGCAGGAGGAATCGGCGTCACGGTTCTCGGTGCGATTGCAGATACCTGGGGAGTGCCCATGGCAATGAAGACCATCTTGATTCTTCCGCTAATCGCCTTTGGCCTTTCCTTAATCTTAAAGTATCCTCTTAAATTGAAAGGGGAACAATGAAAACGATTCTGGTCACGGGCGGAGCAGGCTTTATTGGTTCCCATCTTTGCGAAAGGCTTCTAAGGGAAGGACATTGTGTGCTCTGTCTGGACAACTTCGACAGTTTTTATGATCCGAATATTAAGATCAGAAATGTCGGCGAGATTAGCAGGAAATATCCGGACTCTTTCACTCTGGTCACAGGCGACATACGAAATCCTCATCATCTCACGGAAACCTTTAAAAAGAATTCTATTGATGCGGTCTTCCATCTTGCCGCAAGAGCAGGAGTTAGACCTTCTATCGCCGATCCCCTTCTCTATGAAGATGTGAATTTAAAGGGAACCGTTACCCTTCTGGAGGTTTGCAAAGCTTTTGGGATGAAAGATTTCATCTTTGCCTCCTCCTCTTCGGTCTATGGAGAGAATCAGAGGGTTCCTTTTTCAGAAACCGACCTTGATATTCAACCCATTTCGCCCTACGGGGCGACCAAACGGGCAGGAGAGCTTTTCTGTTATTCCTACCATCACCTTTATGGAATCAATATCGCTTGTCTCAGAATCTTTACGGCTTACGGTCCAAGGCAGAGACCAGAGATGGCCATCCACAAATTCACCTCGCTGATCGAGCAGGGAAAAGAAATTCCCATGTTTGGAGATGGTTCCTCAAAAAGGGATTACACTTATATTGATGACCTCATTGACGGGATGATGGCTGTCCTTCAGCACCACAAAGGGTATGAGATTTACAATCTTGGAGAATCTCAGACCACCTCCTTGAAAGAACTGATCAGGATGATTGAATCAGCACTCGGCAAAAAAGCAAACATTAAAAGGATGGATGCCCAGCCCGGTGACGTCTCCATCACCTGTGCTGACATCACCAAGGCCAAACGATTACTCAATTACCAACCTTTGATAAAAATGGAAGAAGGAATTAAACGATTCGTCGAATGGTATCGAGAGATCAAACGGTGAGGGAGGAAATCATGACCACAACGTTACCACCCATTGGGGTTGCAAAGGGGAAAAAGGATATTTTTTTGCTGCCTAAAATGGCAAACCGCCACGGCCTGATTGCAGGCGCGACAGGTACCGGCAAGACCGTCTCCCTTCGAGTGCTGGCAGAGCAGTTTAGCCGAATCGGTGTTCCCGTCTTTATGGCGGATATCAAAGGAGATCTCTCGGGTTTGCCAATGCCGGGAGGGGACAACCCAAAAGTGGTGGAACGAGTAGGCCTCCTCGGGCTTCAAGGTTTCAGATTTGAGAAATATCCTACAACCTTCTGGGATGTCTGGGGAGAACAGGGCCACCCTGTTCGAACCTCGATCTCGGAGATGGGCCCTTTACTGTTGAGCCGGATTCTCAACCTTAATGAAATTCAGAGTAGTGTCCTCACCCTTATTTTTAAGATTGCCGACGATCACGGCCTTCTCCTCCTTGATTTAAAGGACTTAAGGGCAATGGTCCAATTTGTGGGGGATCATGCAGAACAGTTCAAGACACAATATGGAAATATTTCCGCAGCCAGTATTGGCGCCATTCAGCGAAACCTGCTTGCCCTCGAAGAACAAGGGGGAGATAAATTCTTTGGAGAGCCAGCCTTAAACATCCAGGATTTCATTCAAACCGACGCAGGCGGCAAAGGAATGATAAACATTCTGACTGCGGATAAGCTGTTGCAATCCCCAAAGGTTTATACCACCCTCCTCCTCTGGCTCCTCTCGGAACTCTTTGAACAACTCCCGGAGGTCGGAGATCCCCCAAAACCCAAATTGGTCTTCTTCTTTGATGAAGCCCATCTGCTCTTTGACGATATTCCAAAGATCCTGCAGGACAAAATTGAGCAGGTCGTTCGATTGATTCGGTCAAAAGGGGTGGGAGTCTATTTTGTCACCCAGAATCCACTCGATCTCCCTGAGACGGTATTAGGCCAATTGGGCAATCGAATCCAGCATGCGCTCAGGGCATTTACTCCAAAGGATCAGAAGAATGTTAAAGCCGCGGCTGAGACCTTTCGCCCAAATCCAAAATTGAAAGTAGAAAAGGTAATCACGGAATTGGCCGTTGGCGAGGCACTCCTCTCTTTCCTCGACGATAAAGGCTCTCCAACCGTTGTTGAGCGTGGTCTGATCTTTCCTCCTCAAAGCCGTTTAACTCCCCTCACCCTTGATGAGCGGGGTCAATTGATTCGAGGTTCTGTACTATTTGGATTTTATGAGAAGGTAGTGGACAGGGTGTCTGCTTACGAAAAGTTAAAGGAGAAGGCGGAATCATCAGCAGCAGAACCAGAGGAAAAACAGACCCCCACACGAAGAACCGCTGAGCCAAAATCCGAAACAACTAAACTCATCCAGGCCATGGCCAAAAGTGCTGCCCACGCGGTTGGCAGTCAGATTGGCCGCCAGATCATCCGCGGAGTATTAGGCTCCATCTTCGGCACCGCCCGAAAACGGTAGGTTCATTGATCCAATCAGGTTTACCGTTCCAAAAATAGGGAAGTGTCCCTTATTTCTTCTGGTTTCTCTCGTAGATGATCCTCAACCCTTCCAACGTCAGAAATTCATCGACCTCTTCGATGGTCTCTGACTCATTGGCGATCAGAGGAGCCAGGCCTCCGGTGGCAATCACCTTGGGGTTCGACTTCACCTCTCTCTTGATCCGTTTCACGATCTCATCTACCAGCCCCACATACCCGAAAAAGATGCCCGATTGCATGCTCTGAATCGTATTCTTTCCGACCACCCTCCCGGGTTTGGTGATCTCAATTCTGGGCAGTTTCGAAGTCCTCTGGAACAAAGCTTCTGCTGATATTCCGATTCCCGGAGCAATGGCGCCTCCCATATACTCGCCTCGAGAAGAGACATAATCAAAGGTGGTGGCAGTTCCGAAATCGACGACAATCGTGCTTTTTCGGTATCTGCTGTAAGCCGCTACGGCATTAACGATTCGGTCGGCCCCGACCTCTGCAGGATGATCGTACAGAATCTTCATTCCGGTTTCGATATTGGTCCCTACGATCAGTGGTTTGACGTGAAAATATTTCTTTGCCATCTCCTGTAGCATGTCGAGAACCGGAGGAACAACAGAGGAGATGATGATGCCTGTGAAATCTTTCATGTCAATATGGTCAAAGCGGAAGAGGTCGCGAAAGAGAATTCCCCACTCGTCAGCCGTCTTCTCCCGCTCCGTTCTAATACGCCAATGGTTCACAAGGACTTTCCCATCATAGACTCCGAGGACCGTATTCGTATTGCCCACATCAATGACCAGAAGCATAAAACCTCCTTTAGTTTTATCGTCACATCGTTAAAAAATGCTACTATCAGACTATTCGAATAGGAGACTATGCAACTATCATATATATTCGATATCTCCTGCAACGACTCTCTTTCTTTCTCCATCTTCTGTTTCAATGATCAAAGCTCCATCGGAGTCCACATTGATCGCTGTGCCTCTCATCGTCTCACCGAAGGATGTAATCTTGACCTGTTTCCCTTTAATCTGAGCCCATCTTCTCCAGGACTTTAAAATAGCGGTTTTCCCCTCTTCTAAAAAAATATTATACCACTTTTCCAATTCTTGAAGGAGGTAAGCGACGAAAGTCTTTCTCGAAACCACCTTTCCCGTCTCCTCTTTTAATGAGGTGGCCAGGGTTTGAATCTCCTTCGGAAACATCTTCTGATCGATATTGAGATTGATGCCAATACCAAGGATAACAAAATGGATTCGATCTGCTTCGGATTTAATCTCGTTGAGAAGACCGGCCATCTTCCGACCATTCATAAGGATATCGTTCGGCCATTTGATCAATGGTCGAAGGCCGGAGTAAATCTCAATCGCCTCTACCGCGGCCACAGCCGCCATCAGCGTGATGAGCGAAGCTTGATGGGGTGGAATCTCAGGACGAAGAATCACCGAAAGGTATAGGTTTAAATAGGGAGGCGAAAACCAGATTCTACCGAGCCTTCCCCTCCCTTTCGACTGAGATTCTGCGATAACGACCTCCCCTTCTTCTGCACCCTGGATGGCCAACTCATAGGCTTGGGAGTTTGTTGATTCAAGTGTATGAAAATAATGGATCGTTTTCCCAAAACGTCCCGTTTTCAAAAAGGGAGTTATTTCCGATGGGGTGAGAATATCGGGTGATTGAATTAACCGATATCCTGAATGGGTTGACGCCTCGATCTCATAGCCAAGGGATCTCAGATGTCTGATTCTCTTCCAGATGGCTGTTCGGCTTACTTTCAAACGATGACTTAACTCCTCCCCCGAAAGAAAAGCCGTAGGATCTTTTCTGAGTAGTTTAAGGATTTCTTCATCCATCATAGGTATTAACTCGTAAAAAGGTCTTTCGGTTAAGGCAACGAGGCCCGTTTCGGTTAGGGGGAAGGTTACGTAAGAGAAATTATGAGATGATAAACGTAGCCTTTTATCAACGATACGGGCATCCCTACCGTTGCCGTTAAACGAAAACTTTATTGCCTAACTGATCACCTTATCGTACCGTGAGAACTGCATCGAAAAGGTTCCTCGCCCTTGAGTCAATGACCTTAAGTCGGTCGAGTAACCGAACATTCGAGTCAGTGGAGAGGTCGCCTTGATCAAGGTAATCTTTCCTTTTGGTGTGATCGCTTCAACCGAACTTCGCCTTGCCTTTAGATCACCCACAACTTCTCCCATAAATTCTTCTGGAACGATAATATTCACCTCCATCATTGGCTCCATCAAAACCGGCTGTGCCCTCCGACAAGCTTCCTTTAAGGCATTTGACGAAGCAATCTTAAGAGCAAGAGGGGAGGGATGGTTGGGATCGGCATTAGCTTTCAAGAGCGTAATACGAAGATCGGTAAGAGGATAACCCATGATGACCCCAACCGTTGAGCCCTCTCGTGCCCCTTCTTCGATGGAGAGAAGGCATTCCGCAGGCAAAGCCCCTTCAGGAGCCTCTGAATGGAATTCGATCCCCTTCCCTCTGCCGTTGGGCGAGACGCGCAAGAAGACCTCCCCAAAAAGCTTGGTCTCTTCCATCTCTTTGGCGAATTTGAAAGAGGCTTCTCCTTCTTTCTCGACCGTCTCGCGGTAGACAACCTGCGGTCTTCCGACGTTCACATCGAGGTGGTATTCGGTCTGGAGGCGATTGACCAGAACATCGAGATGTAACTCTCCCATGCCAGAGATGATCGTCTGGCCCGTATCCTCATCCAACCTGACCTGAAAAGTCGGATCTTCCTCACTCAACTTCTCAAGGGATTGAATAAGTTTCTCCTGGTCACGGCTTGTCTTTGGTTCCACGGCCACAGACATTACCGGCTTATAGAAGTCAATCGGCTCAAGCAGAATAGGATGGTCTCGCTCGCAAAGGGTATCTCCGGTGGTTGTCTCCTTCAAGCCCATGACAGCTACAATCTCACCCGTCTTTGCCTCTTCCACCCGAGTCCGATGATGGGCATGCATCTGAAAAATCCTGGAGATCTTCTCCTCCCTTTTTAAACGTGGATTATAAACTTCTGCCCCCACTTTGAGGACACCCGAGTAAATCCGGATGTAGACCAATTTCCTGCCTTCATCCATCATCACTTTAAAAGCAATGGCAGTGAATGGCTCTTCATCCTTGGGACCCCTTCTCTCACTTTCTTCGGTTACAGGGTGGGTTCCTTCAACCGATGAAATATCGAGTGGAGATGGGAGATAGTCAACAATGGCATCGATCAAAGGCTGGATACCTTGGTTTCTCAGTGCTGCTCCGCAGAGGACAGGAACTGCCTTCATTGAAATCGTTGCCTTCCGGAGGACTTTTTTCATCTCGACTTCAGAGATCTCTTCTCCATTGAGATACTTCTCCATCAAGTGGTCATCCAACTCGGCAAGGGATTCGATCAATCTTGATCGATGCAGTGCCGCTTCTGCTTCTATCTCTCTGGGTATGGTGATCTCCTGATAATCAATCCCCAGACTGTGCTCATCCCAGACGATCCCTTTAAACCGGATGAGATCAACGACGCCAATAAATCGGTCTTCGGCACCGATTGGGATCTGAATGATGAGCGGATGGGCTCCTAACCGCTCAACCATCATCTTAACTGTTTCAAAAAAATCGGCACCAAGTCGGTCCATCTTATTGACGAAAGCCAATCTTGGCACGCGATATTTGTCTGCCTGATGCCAGACGGTTTCTGACTGGGGCTCTACCCCTTCTACCGCACTGAAAATGGCGATGGCTCCGTCAAGGACTCTCAGAGAACGCTCAACCTCGATCGTAAAATCGACATGACCAGGTGTATCAATAATATGAATGGTATTCCCCTTCCACTCCACGGTTGTCACAGCAGAGGTAATTGTAATCCCCCTCTCCTGTTCTTGAACCATCCAATCCATCACCGTCGTTCCTTCATCCACTTCGCCCATCTTATGGATCTTTTTGGTATAGAAGAGAACCCTTTCGGTGACGGTTGTCTTTCCGGCATCGATATGTGCCATAAATCCAATATTTCTCGTTCGAAGAAGCCTTTTTTCTCCTGCCATTTTCGATATTCGCCTTAAAATTGGAAATATATCTCCGCAATATTAAAGGGTTTTTCTGTAAAAGTCAAAAAGATTTCTAATAAAACCTGATTACACCGATTTTCAAACGATTATATCGAGTTAAAATGCATTGAAAATAAAGGGAAATCTGTGTAATCTTCCTTTAATATATCTGCCATGGAAAGGGCGTGAAATACTTTTTTAGGGCCCTCTCTAAATTTTCTCTTGACAAATCAATTGGATATGTTATAAAGACCTAAAAAAAGGAAAGCCAATGGGAAGCATCTTTAATTTCTTTTACTTTTATTTTTATTTTGATAAGGGTCACCCATAAAGGCCTTTCTATATGGGAAGAGCAAGCCATGGGTGACCAATAAGGCCCCATGGCTTTTTTATT
>CAKZKY010000271.1 GCA_937124575.1 uncultured Pseudomonadota bacterium
TAACGTATCGCATTCTAAAAGGGTTTGGGGCATCTCTGCCTCCCTTGTGAAATAGGGTGAATCGCTCAATTTAGGTACATGTTTAATGGTTTCGTTTTTTATATCCTATTTTTTTGAAGGAGCTATTATTAAATAACCTGGATGGGATCTATCCATTTAAAAGTGCGGGTCATGCTCATTGTCTCCCAATATAGATTTTGATAGGAGATCTTTTCTACTACCCATCCGATCGAAAGATGTAGATGGGGAGGAACGTTTCTTTGCGATTTGGTTGGCCGGGCTAAAGTAGCAAGGATCTCTCCTTCTTTGACGGTCTGACCGACTTTTAGATCACGGTCTGGGTTGGTGTGACCATAAATCGTGCAGAAAGTTAGATACTCGTTTTTGTGAGGAGGATGTTCCACGATGATTGATTTTCCGATGAAATCGTCCATCACTCTGACAACGAACCCATCATACAGGACCGGGATCTTTGTTTTTTCGCCAAGACGAAGAATTCTATCTTCCCGATCCTTGTAAAAACATAGGTCCAGTCCCTCATGGGGTCTTTCGCGCTTGCCCCGATTACCCCACCATTTGTCTACGGCCTGGAAGAGCATCCCTGGATAGAAAATCCACTCTTTAAAACCTGATTCATCCAGTCCATTCTTCCCGACAAGAAATTGAGTGAAGCGAGATTTCTTGAGAAAGGGTGTTTCGGAAGGGTCCAAACCTTCGCCCTCAGTTCTTAACCCGTTGTGCCTTCCACGGTTTAGTGCCGGCCCACGGACCTCCCTGGATTTCCACAGTTCCATCAATGGTATCTCCGGCCACACGGCCACTGAACTTCATGGCTACATTCTGTCCTTCAAAATTGTATCGTGCACTGAAAGTTAGCTGATCACCTTTCAGCCGCTGGTCTCTGATACGAATGTCCTGGCCATGAACATTCACTTTTCCACTGATCTCCTGAAATACTTGATTTAAAACCAGCTGGTCTTGTAATTCACCCCGATAGGATATGCTTTTGAACTGCCATGTCCCTGCCACATTGGCCGGGATGACCCAGTAATAAAAAAAACGACCGCCTACTTGAACCATCTCATCAGGTTCCCAATCGGCCATATCAAAGGTATAGGAGATGATCCGGCTTCCAGGCCTGAGTTCAGCAAAAAGCTTTGGCCGGAGTTGATAGTTCAATTCATTCAGGAGATAAAGGGTGACTACCGTTGCTTCACGAATATCTGTCTTGAAGAGGTCCCCCTCAATAAACGTTGTACGGTCAGTAACGTTTTCCTTTTGTGCATTTTCTTTGCTCTCTTTGATGCGCACTGGGTCAATATCCACACCGACGCCCCGTGCTCCAAATTGTTTTGCCGCAAATATCACAAAACGACCATCCCCACATCCGAGGTCATATACCACATCGTTTTGGTTAACCCCTGCTTTTCTAAGCATGGCTTCCACCACCTCTATCGGAGTCGGCTCAAAATGCACATCGGGTACCTTTGTCTGCGCATGGCCTGTGACGGCAAAGCATAGCGACATCAAGAAGATCAGGACAGCCCCTGGTCTTTGAATCTTCCTCATCACTTTTCCCTTAGTAAAGCAGTATAGATTGTTGAGATTAATCTACAATGCCTAATGGAATCCTGTCAATGAGAACAATAGGAAGGAAAAGTTAAAAAGATAGGGTTAGGGCTTTTATGACGGAGTGCTATGCATTTACGGCGTGAGATGAAATTGGTCCAAGTGGATTTGACATGAGGTGAGTTGATGGAAGACGGACTCGTCATTGATGCCGTCGCTTCCCCCTATACTACAAAAGAAGCATGCTCCAGAAATCGAAGATTCCCAGTTGCAGAAATGATGCATGCTGGTTCAATATATGAAAATCAAGTTGAAACATGTGAGATAGTTTGGAAACAGAGGATAGATGGCAGCTATAGTAACCATCAGCTTTCACTTCATTGAATCCAGTGCCGTCGCCCTGAAGTGCAAACTCTCGATGACCGTTTTTCAAGAAATGCGGCGGGCATTGCTTGACAGGTGTTGTCAAATATGACAATAGTAATTAGATGAATACGACGGGATAGCGGATGGCCGATATTCCGAAAACACGGCCTGTATCATAGATCAAGGGAGCGCTAAAGGAATTTGAGGCGTTCCAGGAAGATGCCAGATCCATCTGCCTTACGGCGCTGACGATCGCGGCTGAGGGAGGAAAGGCTGATATCGCCAAGCCGATGTATGGCCTCGGACCGGGCGTATTCGAGATCGCACTGAAATTCCGAGGCGATGCTTTCCGCGTGGTCTAGGCGGTGCAACTCGCCGATGAAATCTGGGTGATCCATGCTTTCCAGAAGAAGTCAACCAAAGGCGTCAAGACGCCGAAACGCGAGATTGATCTGATCAAGGATCGGTTGAAGCGGCTAAAGGAGATGTTGCGATGAAAAGCAAAAAACTGGACGTAGTACGGGGAAGCGGGAATGTATTCCGCGACTTAGGGCACAAGAACGCCGACGCGGAACAGTTCAAGGCCATGCTGGCTGCCGAAATCATCAAGGCACTTGACCGGAGAGGCTTAAGCGTACGCGCCGCCCATGACCGTACGGGTGTCGCTGCGGCGGACTTCTCGCGCATCCGCAATGCGGACCTCAGGCGGTTCACCGTGGATCGGTTGATGTCCATCCTTAATCGGCTCGGCGTGCGTGTCGAGGTGAAAATCCGTCTGCGTCCGGCTGTGACAGCAGGACACGAGGCAAGAGCGTGGCAGTAAATATGACCTAAATTGAGCGATTTTT
>CAKZKY010000272.1 GCA_937124575.1 uncultured Pseudomonadota bacterium
GGAAAGGGAGCATCTCTCAAATCAGCTAAATCAGACACAAAGTGTGTTAAATAGCATCTATTCGAGCGACTTCTGGAAGGTGGCAAGCTTTTATTACAAAGTAAGGGACAATACCCCAATTATTAAACATGTATTTAAAGCACTTAAGATTTTAAGAAGAGAGGGTTTCAAAGCTTTTCTCAAAAAACTTCGTAAAAAAGCAAAATACAATTTTTCTCAAACTCCTTTAAACACAGGGCATGAAATTAAAAATAACCAAGAAGTGGAATGGGTGACTCCTGTTCCTGAATCAGCTTCCGTCTCCTATTACAACAAATACGATGTCATATTTTTTTCCATCATCAACTGGGATTTCAGATTCCAGAGACCCCAGCAGATTGCCTCGAGGTTTGCTAAAAAAGGACACCGGGTATTTTATCTGAGCGTGGATCTAAAAAAACAGCCCTCCTACACGAAAAGAAAAGTGGGGGAGAATGTGTTCGAAGTCACGTTGCCATTCCAGGATAATATCACCATATACAATATAGACCTACAAGAAGGAATGGAAAGGCTCACAAATTCCATGAGAGCTCTTTGGATGGATTTCGAGATAAAAGAATCGGTCGCTTTTGTTGAATTCCCTTATTGGTACCCTCTTGTCAACCACCTAAAGGATGAATATGGAACCAAAGTGGTCTATGATTGTCTCGATGAGTTTTCTGGATTTGGAAATGTAGGAACAAAAATAGAGGGGGCAGAGGAAAGGCTTTTAAAATTATCGGATCTTTGCGTTACCACCGCAACAAGGCTTTACGAAAAAATGGAAAACAGAATAGAAAATTTGGTGTTAATCCGAAATGGCACTGAGTTTGATCACTTTCATCATCTCCCACCAAACAATTTATTAAGCCATATTAAAAAGCCCATTATTGGATATTACGGGGCGATTGCCGAATGGTTTGATACCGAACCCGTGGAGCATATCGTGGCTCAAAGGCCTGAGTGGAGCGTCGTTCTGATTGGACACACCTTTGGCTCTGATGTTGCGAGGCTAAAGAAATACAAAAATGTGCATCTCTTTGAAGAGGTTCCCTATTCCCAACTCCCACAATACCTTTATTGGTTTGATGTGTGCATCATACCCTTTAAAATAAACAAACTCACCCTTTCCACCAATCCGGTTAAATTCTATGAATTTATGAGTTCAGGAAAACCTGTCGTTTCATCAAAACTACCAGAGCTTTCGCCTTACACGGAATATCTCTACCTTTACGAAGAAAAGGAGGAGTTTCTGAAAAACATCGAGTTAGCGCTAAAAGAAAACGACGAAGGTTTGGTAAGCGAACGGGTGAAGCTTGCAAAGGCAAATGACTGGGAGAATCGGTTTGATCAAATACAGGATCATATTCAAGCCGTCTTTCCGAAGGTCAGCATCATCATTGTGACCTTCAATAATCTCGGTTTCACAAAACGATGTATCGAAAGTATTTACGAAAAGACTGCCTATCCAAATTTTGAGGTGATCGTGGTAGATAATGGATCAACAGATGGTACGAGGGATTACCTCTTGCAACAGGAAACCACCCATTCCAATATGAAAGTCATCTTAAACGATGAAAACATAAGCTTCGCCAGGGCAAACAATATGGGTATCCGCATATCAAAGGGGGAATATGTCATCCTCCTGAACAACGATACGGTCGTAACCAGAGGTTGGGTGAGCGGGTTGGTGAAATATTTCAGTGATCCCTCTGTAGGGATGGTTGGCCCTGTTACCAATTCCATAGGGAATGAGGCGAAGATCAATGTCAATTATAAAGATTTATCAGAAATGGACCGGTTTGCAGAGAGCTATACACGGGAGCATAGAAAATTTTCATTTGAAATACCCGTCCTCGCCCTATACTGTGCAGCGCTATCCCGAAAGGCCATTGATAAGGTGGGATTGTTAGATGAACAGTTCCTGATCGGAATGTTTGAGGATGATGACTACGCCATGAGACTTAAGAGTGCAGGGTTCAAAATCATCTGCGCAGAAGATGTGTTCATCCATCATTATGGAGGGGCGACGCTGTCAAGACTCCAGCCTGATGAGTACCAGCGTATTTTTGAGGAGAATAAGAGGAGATACGAGCAGAAGTGGGGGACCCACTGGCGGCCCCACAAATATAGAGATGGGGTAGGGTAGTAAGGGGTCAGGTCTCAACTCTTGACATAAATGGAATAATCTGATAAAGAGAGACAAAACCATTCTGGAGAGCGCGTTTTGGCACGGCCGTTGAGGATTGAGTTTCCCAATGCGTTTTACCATGTGACCTCCCGCGGGAATGAGAGAAAATCCATTTTTGAAAACGATGGAGATAGAAAACGGTTTCTATCCTATCTTGAATCAGCCCACGATCGCTACGGCGCAATCCTCCATGTTTACTGTCTGATGGAGAATCACTATCACCTTCTTTTAGAGACTCCACGGGGCAACCTTTCTCAGATCCTTCATCATATCAACGGAGCCTACACAACCTACTTTAACATCAGACATGGGCGCTCGGGTCATCTATTTCAGGGGAGATTTAGAGCGATTTTAGTTGAAAAGGATTCCTATGGTGAAGCGTTGTCAAGGTATATCCATCTGAATCCCGTGCGTGCGGGGTTGGTTAAAAATCCTTTGGAATACGGTTGGTCGAGCTACCGGTACTACACGGGAGAGGCAAGAGAGCCGGAATGGCTCACAACGGCATTCATTTTGGGGTATTTTGGTGGTCATGACCGGTCAGCGCATCGGAAATATCAGAGATATGTGGAGGA
>CAKZKY010000273.1 GCA_937124575.1 uncultured Pseudomonadota bacterium
AATTTCAAAATAGTTGGTCGTGTTGAGAACTTATTCGATAAGAAATATGAAGAGGCCAAGGGTTGGGGAACCCCCGGCCTTTCGTTCTTCGGGGGAATAAAACTGAGTTTTTAATACTACAGCGACAATTATGAAAAAAACCCCTTAGAAAATAAAGGTTTTGGGTTAAAAGGCGATGGTAACGATGCCCGTATCGTTCATAGATTTTAATTTTTACCCAAATTGAGCGTTTTTTGCACCTCTCGCAAGGGAGAATGTGTCGTAATTCCGTTCATGGTTCGAGAGCCTCACCACGAACGTAATGCAGTATATTATAAATCAACTACTTAGCCGTTCGTCCTGAGCGTGTTGAAGGGCGAATGGCTAAGTACGACACAGTCTCAAGGGGTGCGGGGAGGCCGAAAAGCCTTTTAGAGCGATCACCTTGGATAGGTTGAATCAACCATAGGGCCTGTTCAATCATCATCGGTCTGCTGAATGCTAAAGGTCCATTGCCCAAATGTTCAACGTATCGCATTCTAAAAGGGTTTGAGGCATCTCTGTCTCCCTGGTGAAATAGGTCGACAAGACTCGACTGCGAGGTGAATCGCTCAATTTAGGTTTTAAAAATCTAACTTAATTGCCCTCCTAACTCAGAAGACTCTTTTCAGATGGATGATATCTATTTTAGCCATGGTGGTAATATCTATGAGGTTCAGCGCAAATACAACAAAGAGGTAGTAGACTTTAGTGCCAACATCAATCCATTAGGGTTGAGTGACCTTGCCAGAGAAAAGCTTTTAAAAAATACCGAAGCCGTCCTTCATTACCCAGATCCAGAATCAAAGGGTTTGGTTAAAAGAATTTCACGATATTGGCAAATAAAAGAGGAAAATATTCTACTTGGGAATGGGTCCTCTGAGTTGATCTATCTTTTAGCTTATGTAATAAGGCCCGAGAAGACTGCCATTCCTGCTCCCATATTCTCTGAGTATGAGAGAGCTATAAGATCGATTAATGGGAAGATTCAATTCTACAGGCTTAAAGAAAGGGATGGGTTTGCGCTTCACTTAACCCCTTATCGTGAAATCGATTTGCTGATGATCTGCAACCCAAATAACCCCACTGGGAATCTCCTTATAGAAAACCGAAGAATTGATCTCTCATTTGCAAAATTAGTCCTGATTGATGAGGCTTTTCTGGACTTTCTACCAGACGAAGAGAGACATACCTTCATCTGGAAGGCAACTCAGGATAAGAGGTTTATGGTACTAAGGACGTTTACCAAAATTTTTGCCCTTCCAGGGTTGAGAGTCGGTTATCTTGTGGCCCATCCTGATATTGTTAACCGTTTAAAGAAAGCCTTACCCCCTTGGAACATCAATGTCTTTGCCCAACGGATAGCAGAGGTAATGCTTTCGGATAAAGATTACATTGAAAAGACAAGAGAATTGATCAGAAAAGAAAGGGACTTTCTCTATAAAGAGATGGACAAAATTGAAGGATTGAAGCCATATCCCTCCGTCACAAATTTCTTTTTAGTAAAAATAGAGGATAAGAAGATAAACTCCTTCGATTTGACCAAGAAGCTCATTCATCGAGGGATATTTGTTAGAAATTGCTGGAATTTTAGATATTTGGGCAACAGATTTGTTCGCATCGCTGTCCGCTCCCATTTCGAAAATGTCAAATTAATTAAGGCATTAAGAGATATTTTATGCAGGAATTCATCGAGAGTTTGAGAGAGAGATTGTCGGATGTCATAAGGAGGGATCATACCCCTTTTTTACTCTTTTCAGGGGGACTGGACACCAGTGTTTTAGCGAGCCTGTATCCTGGTCTGGTTGCGATCACAGTTAGTTTAGAGTCATCAGGAGAGGATATTTATTTTGCTCAGTTGATGGCAAAACAATTCGGTTTAAACCATTATCATCGAATCGTCACTATCGAGGAGGCATTAAGTTCCATTCCAGACCTCATAAAGATTCTCGAAAGTTTTGACCCGGCCATCCCCAATGACATTGTCGTTTATTTTGGTTTGAGTCATGCCAAAGAATTAGGAGCCAAGGCGATTATGACCGGCGACGGGGCGGATGAGCTTTTTGCCGGGTATGATTATATGAGGGAGATCGAAGACCTTGCCTCCTATCTGACGAGAATTACAG
>CAKZKY010000274.1 GCA_937124575.1 uncultured Pseudomonadota bacterium
GGCGGTGTAGCTCAGTTGGTCAGAGCATGCGGCTCATATCCGCAGTGTCCGGGGTTCAAATCCCTGCACCGCCACCATCTTCACCCAGGCATCTTACCACTTTTGGACTACACTTCTTTACCCCGTCAGAAAATATACAGCTTTCAAAAGGGAAGGTTTATACATTTATAGAATATAGAAGCCAAACTTCCCACTGGGGATGTAGAGGGACTTTCTAAGGGGGTTTACATACCTACAAGAAGATGGGGCAATTGCACTTCCAATCCACTTATACTCGATCTTTCCATGCGAGAGAGAAAGGTTAAAAAGGGAATCTCTTAAATCTTCGTCGCCTCTGTAGCAGGTCTGACCTATGGCGCCAATCTCGTAAGATGATAAAGGGAGGAGACATCTTTTGGGTTTAACAAACCCAATTGGTGGAGGGATCTTCTTCTCATGGACGATGAGGAACTGGGTTTAAGGTCCATCCTTTTATTTTTGCACAAAATGGCCTTTTGGCATCCATACGATAGGGAATTCTTTCCACATCCACAACAACCGTAAAGCAGTGTTCAAACCGCTGGAAGGAATATCGGGTGGGCGGGAAAAGAAGATTGGAGACTCCGCGTGACAAATAGACATCGTTTAATTTTGCAACCACCTGCTCGCCATCCATGATTTGAAGATCAGCCCTTAGCGGGTTCCCATCATTTCTTAACTGTATTCGAAATTGGAACTCCCTTCCTGCAATAACAGGATCAGGAGAAAAATCGAGATCTTCTACCAGTAATGGCCCGACACGGAAAGCACCCATTGTCCAGCCTTGATAAGTTCTCCAGGTGCAAAACTCCCGTGCTATCTCAATCGGCCTCCTTCTCCTTTCAAGCTCCACAACAACAGTGAAACAGTACTCATTTCTGGTGAACCGGTAATGGGTTTGGGGGAAGATGATGCGATTATCACCTGGCCGAAGCAACACGTCACCCACTTGAGTTATGATTTCATCCTTATCCTGAATTAAGAGATCGGCCCTTGCCGAATACTGTGAAAAATTGGTGACAATGGCCTGAAAGCTAACTCGCTGCCCCTCCCGAACAGGGTCTGGACTCATCGTGAGTTGAAGAACTTTTAAATCCTGATGTCGGATGGTGGGTGGCGGATAAGGGGTTTCTTGAGGTCTGGTGGTCATTTGAACATCGGCTGCACATCCCATATACATCAGAGCACAAAGAATTAGGATCAATGACTTCACAAAGGCTTTCATCTTTCCCCTTTCTCTGATTCGATGGAGTCAGCTTGACGCATAAAGACCTATAAACTCCGTTAGAAAATTTTCAACTTTCTAACGGGTAAAAAATCTTCACATACCTTCAAAGTGGAATTTATTTTAACTCTTTTAGTTCAGGCGTTCAAGTCATAAAAGTTTAGAAGCCTTCCTATCACTTTCTTTTCCGCTGGGCAGAATTTGACTTCTTAAACGAGAAGTCGTAAAAATTCTTTGGAGAAACCGTTTGGAGACGTTATACCTGAATTAGGTTGAGAGATGATGGATAATAGAGGAGTAGAGCTTGACCCTTAAGATCAAAAGATCGGT
>CAKZKY010000275.1 GCA_937124575.1 uncultured Pseudomonadota bacterium
AAGCAACAAGAAATTGCAAAAGAAATTTTACTCGGCACGGAGACAGGGAAAGGTTTGCCGGCGGGAACAGTGGACCCCAAAAAAAGCTCATCCCCACACCCGGGGATGAGCCTCTTTTGAAGTTCTCCTTTAAATTTTTACGCAGGGGCTTCTACGGAAATCTCTATTCTCGGTTCTTCATCGGTATATCCTTCCACCCAGATTTCACGTTGTTTGAATTCAGGAAGACCGGTCCCAGCAGGGATGAGGCGTCCCATGATGACGTTCTCTTTCAACCCTCTCAGATGGTCAATCTTCCCTGCCACTGCAGCCTGGGTTAAGACTTTAGTCGTCTCCTGGAAGGAGGCCGCCGAGATGAAGCTATCGGTGATGAGGGAGGCTTTGGTGATTCCCAAAAAGAGAGGCTCTCCCACCGCAGGTTTTCCCCCTGCTCTCATGACCCGGGCATTCTCCTCCTCAAAGACAAACTTTTCGACCTGATCATCGACTAAGAAATGGGTATCGCCCACTTCTTTGACCCTCACCCTTTTGAGCATCTGGCGGACGATCACCTCGATATGTTTGTCATTGATCTTTACGCCCTGGAGTTTATAGACCTCCTGAATCTCGTCCACCAGGTAGCGCGCCAGGGCTTTATCACCCAAAACCCTCAGGATATCATGAGGATTGGCCGGACCATCCATCAGCGCCTCTCCTGCCCGAACCATATCCCCTTCGTGCACGCTCACATGTTTGCCTTTGGGAATGATATACTCTTTGGGCTCGCCCACCTCGGGCCGGATGATCACCTTTCTCTTTCCCTTTAGGTCTTTACCAAATTCAACCGTCCCATCGATATCGCTAATCAAAGCGTACTCCTTCGGTTTTCGCGCCTCGAAGAGTTCAGCGACCCTTGGAAGTCCTCCAGTGATGTCCTTGGTCTTTGTCGTCTCCCTTGGAATTTTGACGATCACATCGCCTGCCTCTACCATATCCCCTTCAGAGACGAAGATATTCGCTCCGACAGGAAGGAGATATCGAGCCTGAGAAGACGATCCCGGAAGGTTCATCGTCCTTCCTTTCTCATCCTTGATCGAAATCCGTGGCCGCAGATCCGGGTCCTTCGTCTCGGTGATCACCTTTCTCGACAGACCGGTGAACTCATCCACCTGCTCCTGCATGGTAACGCCTTCAATGATATCCCCAAACTTCACCCGTCCTGTCACTTCGGTCAGCACTGGGATGGAGTAGGGATCCCATTCGGCAAGCATCTCACCCTCTTTCACCTTCTGCCCATCTTTGACCTTCAATTTCGCACCATAGATGACCGCATAACGGCGGCGTTCTCTTCCGTTTTCATCGAGGATGGCAATTTCACCGTTTCGGTTCATCACGATCAGATGGCCTTCGCGGTTTTTGACCGTTTTGAGGTTGATAAATTTGATCTTCCCATCAATCCGGCTTTCAAGGGTCGTCTGCTCGGCCCGTCGGCTCGCTGCACCACCGATATGGAAGGTCCGCATCGTCAACTGCGTGCCAGGCTCTCCAATCGATTGAGCTGCAATGATACCGATCGCCTCTCCCACGTTGACCAGTCTTCCACGCGCCAGATCTCTTCCATAACAGAGGGCACACACGCCCCGTCGCGATTTGCAGGTCAGGACCGAACGGATTTTGACCCGATCAATTCCGGAATCCTCGATGCGCTCGGCAAGGGCCTCGTCAATCTCTTGGTTCCCTTTAACGATCACCTCATCCGTAAAGGGATCACGAATATCCTCTAAGGCCACCCTGCCTAAGATACGATCCCTCATCGATTCGATGATCTCTCCTCCTTCCATGAGGGATTCGACTTCGATCCCATCGAGCGTGCCACAGTCCTGTTCTGCAATCACCACATCCTGGGCCACATCGACCAGCCGCCGCGTGAGATATCCGGCATTAGCGGTCTTCAGGGCTGTATCGGCCAGACCTTTTCGGGCGCCGTGGGTTGAGATGAAATACTGCAACACGGTGAGACCTTCCCTAAAATTTGCCGTAATCGGAGTCTCGATGATTTCGCCAGAGGGTTTTGCCATCAAACCACGCATCCCAGCCAACTGCCTCACCTGCTGGGCACTCCCTCGTGCTCCAGAGTCTGCCATCATATAGATGGGGTTAAAACTGTCGATGATCCTTGTCTCTCCCTCTTTCCCGGCTATCTTCTCACTGCCAAGCTCCTTCAGCATCACACCGGCGATATTCTCCGTCACCTGAGCCCAAATGTCGATCACCTTATTATATCGTTCACCATCTGTGATCAGCCCTTCGGTATATTGCTCCTGAACCTTCTCAATCTCTTTCTGGGCCTCCTGAAGCAGATCCTTCTTGTTGGAGGGAATGAGCATGTCATCGACAGAGATGGAAAGCCCTGCGGTCGTCGCATAACGGTATCCCAGGCTCTTTAGCCGATCGGCCAAAAGCACAGTGGCCTTATCCCCGCAGAACCGGTAACAATAGTCAATCAGATTGGCAATCTCACCCTTCTTCATCACCTTATTGATCATGGAGAAGGGAATCTCTTCGGGCAGGATCTCCCTAAGCAGGATTCTGCCAACGGTTGTCTCAACCAATTCCCCATCCATTCGGACCTTGATTCGAGCATGCAGGTCCAGTTCTTCTCCGTCATAGGCGATACGGACTTCGTCGGGATTCGAAAAGACCTTCCCCTCTCCTTTGACGTAGGGCCGTTCCCGGGTCATATAGTAGATGCCGAGGACGATATCTTGAGTGGGTACGATGATCGGTTTTCCACTGGCTGGAGAGAGGATGTTGTTTGTGGACATCATCAGGATCCGGGCCTCAGACTGAGCCTCCACCGAAAGAGGGACATGGACAGCCATCTGGTCTCCGTCGAAGTCTGCATTGAATGCGGCGCAGACCAGAGGATGAAGCTGGATGGCTTTGCCTTCAATTAAGATCGGCTCAAAAGCCTGAATCCCAAGGCGGTGAAGTGTGGGCGCCCGATTGAGAAGCACGGGATGCTCCCGGATCACCTCGTCCAGAACATCCCAGACCTCTGGCCTCTCCCTTTCGATCATCCGCTTGGCAGCCTTGATCGTTGAGGCCAATCCCTTCGCTTCGAGCCGATGGTAGATAAAAGGTTTAAAAAGTTCGAGTGCCATCTTTTTGGGAAGACCGCATTGATGCAGTTTCAACTCAGGACCGACGACGATCACCGAACGTCCTGAATAGTCCACACGTTTCCCAAGAAGGTTCTGACGGAAACGGCCCTGCTTTCCTCGAAGCATGTCGCTCAAGGATTTGAGGGGTTTCTTGTTTGCCCCTAAGATCGTCTTGCCCCTTTTGCCGTTATCG
Organism: uncultured Pseudomonadota bacterium; assembly: GCA_937124575.1. Taxonomy (GTDB): domain Bacteria; phylum Desulfobacterota; class BSN033; order BSN033; family UBA1163; genus RBG-16-49-23. The sequence continues at coordinate 3,337 of CAKZKY010000275.1, forward strand.
AAGAGTGCGTCAACAGCCTCCTGAAGCATCCGTTTCTCGTTTCGGATGATGATCTCCGGCGCATTCAGTTCGAGAAGCCGCTTGAGACGGTTATTCCGGTTAATCACTCTTCGATAGAGGTCGTTCAGGTCGGACGTGGCAAATCGGCCTCCATCCAGAGGGACGAGTGGACGAAGATCCGGAGGAATGACAGGAATCACCTCGAGGATCATCCACTCGGGTTTATTTCCCGATTCGAGAAAGGATTCGATAATCTTGAGCCTCTTGGCCAAACGCTTCTTCTTCGCATCCGAGGAGGTCTCCTTCATCTCGGTTCGGAGTTTTTTCGAAAGCTCCTTCACATTGGTGTTCTTCAATAGCTCCCGAATCGCCTCCGCCCCTTGAGAGACAACGAGATCCTCTCCATATTTCTCTTTGGCTTCACGGTATCGCTCTTCAGAGAGGATCTCTCCCTTCTTGAAAGGGGTCCCCTTTCCATCGAGCACCAGATAGGCTTCAAAATAGAGAACCCGTTCAAGTTCTCTCAGGGTCATATCGGCCAGAATTCCGATCTTGCTCGGGATCGACCTGAGAAACCAGATATGAGCCACAGGCGTGGCCAGACGGATATGGCCCATCCGTTCCCTGCGGACTTTCGACTGGATCACCTCTACCCCGCACTTCTCGCAGACGATCCCACGGTGTTTCATCCGTTTATACTTGCCGCAGTTACACTCATAATCTTTGGTTGGGCCGAAGATCTTCGCACAGAAGAGCCCATCCTTCTCCGGCTTAAAGGTTCGGTAGTTGATCGTCTCCGGCTTCTTCACCTCGCCATGAGACCACGATTCGATCTTCTCTGGAGAGGCGATGGAGATCCGGATGGCATTATAGTTGATCGAGCTCTTTCCTTTCTCGAAGAACGATAAATAATCTTCCAAGGGACTCCTCCTTTTTGAGACAATGGACTGTAAATCAGGAACGATGAACCATAGATTGTCTTTGGTTCATCGTTTTCCGCTCATCGTAATTAAATCTCTTCCCTCTTCTCCTCCAATAATTCGGTGTCCAGGCATAGGCTCTGCAACTCCTTGACCAGAACATTGAAGGACTCTGGAAGCCCAGATTCTAAAGTATGTTCTCCCTTCACAATGGCTTCGTAAACCCGTGTCCTTCCTGGTACATCATCCGACTTCACCGTCAGAAATTCCTGGAGCGAATGGGCCGCTCCATAAGCCTCCAGGGCCCAGACCTCCATCTCTCCCAATCGCTGTCCTCCAAACTGGGCTTTGCCTCCAAGGGGCTGCTGGGTGACCAGCGAATACGGGCCGATGGAGCGGGCATGGATCTTGTCGTCGACAAGGTGATGTAATTTCAGCAGGTACATATAGCCCACGGTCACCTTGTGGTGAAATGGTTCGCCGGTCCTTCCGTCATAAAGGATGGTTTGACCGCTCACGGGAAGTCCGGCTTTGGCTAAGTGTTCCTTGATCTCCTCCTCCGAAGCGCCGTCGAAAACAGGAACTGAGAGATAGATCCCCTTGCCCAACTTCTTAGCCAGTGCCTCCACTTCCTCATCGGTGGCCTGATCCAGATATTCGTTCACCTCTTTCGAAGAGTAAATCTCCTTAATCTTCCTCCGCAGAATTTTGGGGTTGTAACCCGTTTTTAGATACTCCGCAATCTTCCACCCCAACCCTTTGGCCGCCCAGCCAAGGTGGGTCTCCAATATCTGACCCACATTCATTCGGGAAGGCACACCCAATGGATTGAGAACAACATCCACAGGAGTTCCATCTTCGAGGTAGGGCATATCCTCTTCAGGGAGGATACGGGAAATGATCCCTTTGTTTCCATGACGACCGGACATCTTATCGCCCACCGACAACTTCCGTTTCATGGCGATATAGACCTTGACCGACTTGATCACACCAGGAGCCAGCTCATCGCCCTTCTTCAACTTGGCCAGTTTCTCTGCAAAGACCCCTTTGACCACATTAATCTGAAGCTCTGCATGGTCCAGGAATTTATGAACCTCGGAGATGACCCGCTTCCCTTCGATGACATCGATCTCTCTTAAACGGTCAAAGGGGATGGTGAAGAGATGTTCCTCCTTGATCCGTTCTTTGGCTTCGAGGTAGACCCGATTCTTCTTCTCGTCCGCAATCCGATGGGCCGCCTTTTTGTCGATCAGATACTTCCCGATCTTCCTTCGCGTGCTATTCTGGATGATACGGATTTCGTCGGCCTGGTTCTTGAGCAATCGGGCCCTCTCCTGTTCCTCGATCGCTTTCATCCGCTCATCCTTCTCCTGGCCCTTGCGGGAGAAGACTTTGGCATCAATCACAATCCCTTCGATTCCATGAGGAACCCTCAACGAGGTATCCCTGACATCGCCAGCTTTCTCGCCAAAGATGGCCCTGAGAAGTTTCTCCTCTGGAGACAGCTGAGTCTCTCCTTTTGGCGTTACCTTTCCAACGAGAATGTCGTTCGGTTTAACCTCTGCACCGATTCGGATAATACCGCTCTCATCGAGATTCTTTAAGGCCTCCTCTCCCACATTGGGGATGTCACAGGTGATCTCCTCTTTTCCCAGCTTCGTATCCCTGGCCATACACTCCAGCTCCTCAATGTGAATGGAGGTATAGGTATCTTCCTTTAAAAGCCTTTCGCTGATCAGAATCGAGTCCTCAAAGTTGTATCCACCCCAGGGCATAAAGGCGACCAGGACATTGCGACCCAGAGCCAGCTCACCCATATCGGTAGCTGGCCCATCGGCAATCACCTCACCTTTTTTGACATGATCGCCCACCTGGACAATCGGCCTCTGATTGATGCAGGTATTCTGGTTCGACCGTTTATATTTGATCAGGGTATAGATATCCACGCCAGAGTCATTCACTTTCTGTCCGTCCTCATCGGCACGAATCACGATTCGTGACGCATCGACATCTTCCACAATACCATCCCGTTTGGCCACGATCGCCACACCAGAATCCCTGGCCACAATCCCTTCCATGCCGGTTCCCACGATTGGGGCATCGGTCTTCAGAAGAGGAACGGCTTGCCTCTGCATGTTCGATCCCATCAGGGCCCGGTTGGCATCGTCATTTTCAAGGAAAGGGATGAGCGAGGTCGCTACACTGACCAACTGTTTCGGAGAGACATCCATATAGCGAATCTCTTCGGGTTTGACCATCACAAACTCGCCGCCCCTCCGAGCAGAAACGAGGGGCGTCATAAACCTTCCTTCGCGATCAATAGGGACATTGGCCTGAGCAATGGCCGGTTTCTGTCCATCGATCTCTTCCTCTTCGTCGAGGGCAAAGAGGTATCGGATATGGTTGGTCACTTTCCCATTGACGACCTCCCGATAGGGTGTCTCGATAAAACCATAGTCATTGACGCGGGCGTAGGTGCTCAGAGAGGTGATCAGACCGATGTTGGGTCCCTCGGGTGTCTCAATGGGGCAGATTCGCCCGTAATGGGTGGGATGGACGTCCCTCACCTCAAAACCTGCCCTCTCCCGGGTGAGCCCTCCAGGACCCAAGGCAGAGAGGCGCCGTTTATGGGTAATCTCGGAGAGAGGATTGGTCTGATCCATAAACTGAGAGAGCTGACTGGAGCCGAAGAACTCCTTGATCACTGCAGACAGGGGCTTGGAGTTGATGAGGTCGTGGGGCATCAGGGTCTCGATGTCCTGCAGACTCATCCGTTCTTTGATGGCCCTCTCAATCCGTACCAGCCCTATATGGTACTGATTCTCTAACAATTCACCGACCGTCCTCACACGTCGGTTTCCCAGATGATCGATGTCATCCACAGAACCCTGACCGTCTTTCAACCGGATCAGGTACTTGACCACCTCGAGGATGTCCCGTCTTCTTAAGGTCACCTTCTCATCCTCCAAAGCCTTTTGGACCCTTCCCCGCACATCCTCCGTAATGGTTCCATCCTTCAGGGAGGGCATCATTCCGATCGGGTAAAGAATCTTGAATGCCCGCTGGATCTCATCGACCATCTCTGGAGTGGCAATGACTTCATCAAAATCGAGCCATCCACCCAAAATCTGATCGACCAGTTCTTTGCCTCCTGCATAGGTTGCTCCGGCATTCAGGGCCTCTTTTTTCCATTTCTCGGTGAAGACCAGGACTTTGGGAGGATGGGCCTTCAACCCCAGTTTGTGGTTCAACTTCATCCTTCCCACTTTTGAAAGATCGTACCGTTCTGGATTGAAGAAGAGATTGTAAAAAAGATTCATCGCCGTCTCAATGGTGGGAGGATCGCCTGGCCTAAGCCTTTTGTAGATATCGATGAGGGCCTTTTCCGCCTCCTTCTCCCGGATCGATTTTCCGGGTTCATCCCGATACAATTTCTCTTTCTCCTCCTGGCTCAACTCGATCTTGTCGATGACCAGCGTGTCCCTCAACGAAGAGCTGACATTGATGTTGTCAATGAAGAGGATCTCAAACTCTTCAATCTTTCTCTCTTTGACCTGCTCGAGAAATGATTCGGTCACCTCTTCGTTATATTCTGCAACGACCTCTCCGGTCTTCGGATCAACGACATCCTTTGCCAGATACTTGCCCAACAAATCCTCAGGTTCAATCGGAATGGCCGTAATCTTAGTCATCTCCAACCGTTTAAAAGATTCTTCAGTGATCCGGCGATGCTTCTTCAGGATCACTTTCTGAGTCTCTGGATCGACGATATCCGTGGTGGCCTTCTGTCCGACGAGAACGTCTTTCGAGACCTCTTTGGAAAACCTTCCTCTCTGGAAGAGGATCTTCTCCTTCCGGTAAAAGTAGTCTAAGAGTTCCTGACCCGTATATTTTAGGGAACGGAGAAAGACGGTGACAGGAATTTTCCGTCGTCGATCGATACGGACATAGAGAAAATCCTTCTGGTCAAATTCAAAATCGATCCAGGATCCCCGATAAGGGATGATGCGGGCATAATAGAGGATCTTTCCTCCAGAATGGGGTTTGGCCTGTTCCTGATCAAAGAAGACACCTGGGGAACGGTGGAGTTGGCTTACGATCACCCGTTCGGTCCCATTGATGATAAAGGTTCCGTTTTCGGTCATGAGGGGAATTTCACCAAAATAGACCTCCTGTTCTTTGACGGCCTTGATGCTCTTGGCCTTCGTCTCTTCATCCACATCCCAGACCACCAGGCGAACCGTCACTTTGATAGGAGCCGCATAGGTCATCCCTCTCAATAGACATTCCTCCATATCATACTTGGGTTCGGTGAATCGATAACTGACAAATTCGAGGGAAGCCGTCTCATAGAAGTCTTTGATCGGAAAGACCGTTTTGAAAACACCCTGAAGCCCCACAGGTTCACGGTTTTCCGGGTCCACGTCGGCTTGGAGAAACTTCTCATAAGACCGTTTCTGAACATCGATGAGATTAGAGATTTCTAAGACCTCTTTGATCTTCGAAAAGTTCCGGCGATACCGACGATAGACAGGAACGACGCTGGCCATAGGCACTCCTTCCTTAAATAAAAAGTCTCCTCCCTTTTGGACTTCCAACTCGATTAATGGAGCTGTCCTTCTGGGAAGAGACAATGATGTCCCTCAACAAACAATCCTTTTTCGTAAATCTTTTCCTCAGTCATAGGGCCTGTCAATCAGGTCATCCATTGGATATTGACCGGTCGACGAGGCAATATGACGTCTGTTAAAGGCCGCTTTCGCAAAAAAACCTAATCAACCTTCTGTTCGCTTCATACAGGTCTGGACCGAAAACCCATTCCATTTCGATAGAAGAATGATCCTTCAATCCGTTGACTATTTGATTTCGACGGTTCCGCCACCCTCTTCCAATTTCTTCTTCATGGCGGCCGCCTCTTCTTTGGTGACACCCTCTTTGACAGGTTTCGGAACACCTTCGACTAGATCTTTGGCCTCTTTCAACCCCAATCCGGTCAGCTCCCTCACGACCTTGATGACCTGAATCTTCTTGTCGCCATAACCGGTCAGGATCACATCAAATTCGGTCTTCTCCTCTTTGGGGGCCGCTTCTACCCCTACTCCGACCCCAGCCGCAGGAATGGCAGCCATCGCCATGGGTGCGGCGGCTTTTACTCCCAACTTCTCTTCCAGGACCTTTACCAGGTCCCTTGCTTCAAGCAAGGTGAGTGTACTGATCTCTTCTGCAATCTTCTGAATATCCGCCATTGAAAAACCCTCCTATCATGAATTGAGATGATGGAAAGTCGAAGGTTAAGCCCAACGATCTTTTCGACATTCCACGTTCTACTCTCTCTTTTCCGACTCAGCCAACTGATCTGCTCTGGCATTGATCAGACCAACAACCTGTTGAAGACCACTCTGAATGACGCCTGCTAACTGCTGTGCCGGCCCCTGTATCGCTCCCAATATCTGCCCCAGTAGCACCTCACGGGAGGGCATGGTGGCCAGCGCCTTGATCTCTTCGGGTAGTGTGACCCGACCTTGAATCAGACCGACTTTGATCTCCAATTGGGGCTGGGTTTTAACGAATTCCGTCAAAATCTTTGCCAAAACCACTGGATCGTGATGAGAAATCGCAATTGCTGTCGGTCCTTGAAAATAATCGTTCAGCTTCTCGAGGTCCGTCCCTTTGGCTGCCAACTTCAACAACGTATTCTTCACGACATGGTAGGAGATTTTCTCCTCTCTGAAGCGTCGCCTCAGGGTATTGATCTGCTCCACATTGAGTCCCCGATAATGGGTCAGGACCGCAGCTTGCAGCCCTTCTATCTTCTTTGAAAATTCGGTAACCACTTCTCTCTTCTCAACTCGGTTCAATGAATTCCACCTCCTCGATGAGGTCGTCTTTATGCTTTATGCTTTTAATGCCCCTCGGATCTGACTGGGATCGATTTTGATCCCGGGTCCCATCGTTGTGGAGAGGGCAATGCTTCGCAAATAGACACCCTTGCTGGTTGGCGGTTTGGCGCGTAGAATCACCTCCAGAAGGGCCTTAATATTTTCCAACAGTCGGTTCTGTCCAAAGGAGACCTTTCCCACAGGGACATGGACGATCCCCGCCTTCTCCACTTTAAACTCGACCTTCCCAGCTTTGATCTCTTTGACGGCCCTCTCGATGTCGAAGGTGACGGTCCCTACTTTCGGATTGGGCATCAGTCCACGAGGGCCTAAGATTTTACCTAACTTGCTGACCGATCCCATGATATCGGGGGTGGCAATGGCCTTATCAAATTCGAGCCACCCTTTTGAAATCTTTTCGATCAGATCTTCGGCCCCCACAAAATCGGCGCCGGCATCGAGAGCCTCTTTCTCCTTCTGGCCTTTGGCGAAGACCAGGACTCTCACCTTCTTTCCGGTCCCGTGGGGAAGTACGACCGTTCCTCGAACCATCTGATCCGCCTTCTTCGGATCCACGCCGAGCCGGATGGCCACATCGACCCCCTCGTCAAACTTGGCAGTGGCCGTCTCCAGAAGGAGTTTTACTCCCTCTTCCAATTCATACCTCTTATTTCGATCAACCTTATTTCTTGCCTCTAAATATCTTTTCCCATGATTTGCCATATTCTCTTCTCTCAAACGATCTCCAGACCCATGCTTCGAGCTGTGCCCTCAACCGTCCGAATCGCCCCTTCCAGGTCGACGGCGTTGATGTCTTTGAGCTTGAGCTGGGCAATCTCCCTCACCTGCTCTCTGGTCACTTTTCCTACCTTGGTGCGATTTGGTTCGCCAGACCCTTTCACAATCTTGGCCGCTTTTTTCAGCAAGACAGAGGCGGGAGGCGTCTTCGTCACAAAAGTAAAGGAACGATCGGAATAGATGGTGATCACTGCGGGGATGATCATCCCCTCTTGGGACTGTGTCCGGGCATTGAACGCCTTACAAAACTCCATGATGTTTACCCCATGCTGGCCCAAAGCCGGCCCCACAGGAGGAGATGGGTTTGCCTGCCCTGCTGGAATTTGAAGTTTCACCATTCCTACAACCTTCTTCGCCATGCTTCACTCCGTTTAGAATCCCGTCTGTCGTGACGGGAATAGAAAGAAGTTCTTCTTATCGATGATGGATCAATTCTTCTCCACTTGGATGAAATCCAACTCAACGGGTGTCGCCCTTCCAAAAATCGAGACCAAAACCTTCAGCTTTCGCTTGTCGGGCTTCACCTCCTCGATCGTTCCAATAAAATTGACAAAGGGGCCGTCAATCACCCGAACGCTATCTCCAACATTAAAGGAAACTTTCGGCTTTGCTTTCGAAACCCCTTCCTTCATCTGGAGAAGGATATCCTCAACCTCTTTATCCGAGAGAGGTATCGGTTTGGTGCTATCCCCTGCAAAACCAGTAATCTTCGGTGTATCTTTCACAATGTGCCAGGTCTCCTCATTCAATTCCATATGCACCAGAAGATACCCCGGAAAGATCTTTCGCTTCGATTCTTTTTTCTTCCCCTTCACCAACTCCACAACGGTCTCCGTAGGGACCAAGATGGAGGAGAAATACTTATCTTTCCCGAGATTCTTAATGCGTTCCTCTAAGTTCTGCCTCGCCCTATTTTCAAAACCTGAATAAGTATGAACGACATACCACTGATGTGCCATAATCGGTGCAATCTCCAACTTTTTGGAACAGGGTATTACAAGAAGAAATAAGGTTTGACCCTATGAGCTGGCCGCCCTCTTCAATAACTCACGGATGAGACTGGATAGACCTGAATCGACAATCCCTAAGAAGAGGGCAATGATGAATACCGCAGCCAGGACAACAGCTGTACCGGCAAGAGCATCCTTCTTCGAAGGCCAGGTGACCTTTTTAAGCTCTGTCTTCACTTCTCTCAAAAACTGTTTCGCGGATTGAAATTTTTCTCTGATCGGAAATTCCATCTGTTTCGCTCACACTCAGGGAAATCCCTATGGACAATATCCTCTCTTAGGTATCTATGGCAGGCCAGGAGGGATTCGAACCCCCATCACCCGGATTTGGAGTCCGGTGCTCTATCCGTTAGAGCTACTGGCCTCTCCTTTCGTATCAGGCTTGAGGTTTGAGGATCGCTCCACCCTGAACCGAATATGGTTTAGGGCTCCACGTGAGTTAAAAGATACACAACCTTTCTTTTCAGTAGTTTTGGCCTCCAACCTCTCGCCTCAGCCCCCTGCCCGATCTATTTCGTCTCTTTGTGCACGGTATGTTTTCGACAGAACCGACAATATTTCTTCATCTCCAATTTGTCCGGAGTATTTCGCTTATTCTTCATGGTAGAATAATTTCTCCGTTTACATTCGGTACAGGCCAAGGTCAAAATATTTCTCATGAACGCAGCTCCAGAAAAGATTTAAACTGAAATCACTATTCGAGGATGTCGCTGATGACGCCAGCACCCACCGTGCGACCCCCCTCCCGAATCGCAAACCGCAACTCCTTCT
>CAKZKY010000276.1 GCA_937124575.1 uncultured Pseudomonadota bacterium
CAGGGGTGCGGTGATCATCTTGATCCTGGAGGTAAGGATCAGATCTTCCACTTCCCGGGCAATCTCTTTTGCGGTATCGACATCAATATAAGTCTCTCTGATGAGCGCATCGACGATCTTCTGCCGATTCCAATCATTCATCGACTCCTCAGAGGTGCGAACGAAGAGTGCCATATCCGTTGTTTCGAACTCTTCTTTCAAATCTTTTCGTTCTTCTTTCATCTCAATGACATTTGCCATTTCGGTATCACCTGTTTTGTGGGATGAAGTGAGATTTAGGTTAACCCCGGCGTTGCATTAAATTCGAGGTCCCGACTCATGAAATCCTTACCTGGAGGGGGATGAGTAGGTATGCAATTCATATCCTGGACCGATCCAATCTTGACCTTCAGCAGGTATTTCAGAAAGGTTGGAAAGGACCTTTGTATAGGAGCTTTCAATCGATTCGATCGCATTCTTTTAATAAAGGATTTACCGATAGGCTATATTTAGTATGACATTTAATCACTACAACAACATCTTGTTATTTGTCAAGAAGAAACTTGGCTTGTGAAAAAAATTATTTGTTCTTAAATTTTTCAAATTTTCTCGATCCGATTCCCTACCCTCTCTTGTGGATAGACCTGGAGGAGTAAAGATTGCCTCTACTTTTTCGAAGGATTGCTTCTCTGAAATGGCCTCAGGGGTGTTTCGAGGAGACGTTTGAAAATGCCAATGATTCTCTCTCCAACCGCTTTAAAAGGAATGGCTTCAATCTTGGGATCGTCGAGATCTCCTTTCACTTCATAGACATAAGAGAGAAAAGCCTTCTCTTTTCCTGTAAGGATATATCCTGCAATGGGGATGTTGCTTAATAACGTATCGACCGTGCCAAGGGGATGAACACCAACCTTGGCATCAATCAGATTTTTACCGAGATCGACTTTTCCAACTGCTGTAATTCTCATGGCATCACTATCGACCAGAAGATCCTCTGTAGAGGCAACTCCATCTTCGACCTGCAGGGTCGCAGAGATCCGCTGATAGGGAAGCCCTTTGGTCTTCAGATCAGGGACCCTTCCCTTAAAGAACTGTGCGACATTGAGGATTGAAAAGATTTTGGCTAAGATATTTCCCCTTTCAATCACCCCGTTCTCCATCTCGATTTTCAACCCCCCTTGGAGAGACTCTTTCACCTTCTGAAAATTTTCGCCCTCCCCTCGCAGTTGAACTTGATCCATATAGACTCTTCCGCTTAACAACATCTTCTCCTCTTCTCCCTTCTTAAGAAGCGTTCGCAGGAGAGGCGCTGCCTCCATGTGGGAGAGGCGAGGTCTGATTTGAAAGCGAATCCCTTTGCTGGCAGATTCGAACCAGCCTTCACCCCAGAGCTCTCCCCCATTGGCCTTCACTTGAAAAGGCCGAATCATCAACTTTCCATCCTCTGTCTTCATTTCGAATTTCAGTTCCTGAAAGTGGAAATTCCGATAACTTCCTTTTTGGACCTCGGCCTTCCCTTCGGTTACCCAGTGGGAAAGCCATTCTCCAATCTTTTCAAAAGAGAGAGGCGTTGTCTCGTCTCTCTGAGGAAAGAAGGGGTCTAGGTCCAGATAGGGCGAAGAGAGATGAAAAGAGAAATGTCCTGCTCTCCCTCCACTCGCCTCTCTAAATCCTGATAGAAAACGTGGACAGGAACCTGAGAGGAGAATGGAAGACTCTCCCAGCCTCACTTTCAATCCATCCCATCGCATCTGTTCTAAAGAAAAGAGAAGCTTCCCCTCGATCTGGGAGAGAGGAATGGGAACCTTTGGGTGACGAAAAGAGACCCCTTTCAATAGAACCTCTCCCTCCTTGATCGCATTGAATCCCTGCTCCACCCTTCCTGCCCAGTTCAGCCGAATTTCAGCTCCTCCGGAGAGATTTTGAACTTCATCGGTAAGGCTTCGTAAAGAGTCAGGAAAGAGAGGTAAAGAAAGCAGGTTGAAGATATTTTTTAGATCGATGGAACCCGAAGTGGAGAGATTCATCTCTCCCTGTTTTACAGTTCCGTCCATAAGAAGAGAGGAGTTTAAGGATTGTATCCTAAGTTTTGAAAAAATAGCTCCAAGATTCGATAAGGAGAAAGAGCCATCTCGAAAGAGAAGTGGAAACGAAACGCCCTTCAGAAGGAGGGAAACATCCCTTGGTTGAAATTCCAGCTCATAGGTTAAGGGCTGAAGGGGTGTTGCTTTTCTCCCTTTGAAAGAGAGTTGGCCAGTACCGGATAAGCTTTTAATATCCCCTGCCTTGGATTGAATCTCATCTGGAATGAGTGAAGATTGGGAGAGCGTCAAAAGGTTTTTTAGGTCCATCTTTCCTCTCAATGTGATCTCAGAGGCCCCTCCTCTCCTGAGCTTTCCCGTCGTGATAAGGGATGAATTTCCATATTCCACTTTTCCTCCTGACCACTGCATGTCTTCATTGGAAAGGATCACTCTTCCCTCCCCAATGGATACCGGTAGGGGAATCTGAGAATGGGTCAGGTGAATCTTTGACAGAAGATAGTTTCCCTGATGCTCAAAACGGAGAGGTGATTTCAATCTCGATCGGACCGAGATCTGATACCGGGCCTTGCCTGAAAGGGAGGTGATGGGCTGTAAGACCTTAACCACCTCTGGGTCGTCTGCAAAGACATCGGTCTTGAGCAGGGAAGAGAGGTCAGCCAGATGAAACTGCCCGTAGCCCTGGATCACAAGCGTTGGAACCTGAAGGAGTTCGTAAAAAACACCTTGGGCGGTCTCAATGCTCGAATGGAAGACTCTGCCACTCACTTCCTTCAAATGGAGATGGCCTCCTTTGAAGAGGAGATGTCCCTTCAAACTTTCCAGTGCGGGTAGATTCCAGGGAAGTTTCAATCGAGCGTTGTTCACCCTCATCTCCACGGTGAGCACATGGGCATTGGAAAGCTCATCGCAGTGATCGATCTCTGGAATCTTTCCAGAAAGCCTAACTGAGAGAATTTGGACCGACCCACTCCCCTCAGCACGGAAGAGCGGATCAGAGACGTTTGAGGTGATGATCCGGAAAGGGATGAACCTCCTTCCATCGGCGATGTCGAAGACATTGCTCGAAGCCTCGGCGTCGAGTCCCATCGTTCTGGTTCCAATTCCATAAATCCTGCCTTTTCCCTTCACCTTAATCTCAGGCATTTCAATCACAAACTTAGGAACTTCAAATGTCTGGTGATCATATAATGTGTGTAGATCGAGCTTGATCCATTTTGGGGTGAAAAGGTAGGCAAAGACCGATGGGTGATCATAGATCACCTCTTTCAAATGAATCTTGGCATTGGCGAAAAAAGAACCTGAGAAGTCTCCCTGATACTGACCCTTCAGATCGAGGACCCCTGCGATCTTACTCATCGGAAGAAGGGATTTGAGATAGGGCCAGAAGTGGAAAACCTCAATGCCTTTCACCTCCACCTCAGCCTTCGCCTTCCCCTTTGAAAGATCCAGATCCTCAGGGATATCTCTGATTGTTCCAGAGACAGAGAACCTACCTTCCCTCTTCGAATGAAGGATCTTTCCGCTCAGATGAAAAGGAAAGGGGCTGCCCAATGCGATCTTTGACAGGCGCAGTTCAAAAGATTGAATCTCTGTTATAAGGGGCATCTCACCGAAAAATTCATCGGAAAAGGAGATCTCTCCTGATCGGATAATTAAAGAACCTCCGAAGAGGGTCGCAAGGGCTTCGATCATCTTCTGATGGGATAACTTTAAGGCTTCGCCATTTAAAGGCGTGTCAAAAAGATTCCATCTTCCGCTTCTGTCCCGGGAGATACGTCCCAAAGGTCTTTCGAGTGTGATCCGTTTCCACTTCACTTCTCGCTTTAACAGGGGCAAAGTCTTAGCCGTTAAAATGAGCCTCTTCGAATGGAGGAGATCGAAGGATTGGGAGCGGTCTTTGATCCGAAAATCTTCAAAAGCAATTCCGATTCCTCCCCAGAAACCGATCTTTGCCTTACCAAAGGTGACCTCTCTGCCGAGTTGAGAGGAGAGGGTCTTCTGAACCGCATGACGATAGAGATCGGGATCAAAGAAATAATGGGTCGTCAAAAAGAGAAAGAGCCCCATGAGGGCAACAGGAATCAGAATCCATAAGAGAAATTTTTTATTATGACGGCTCATCACATTGGCCAATAGGATCGTTTAGAAAATATTAGAGGCTTCATCTAACAGTAACGATGCCTGTATCGTTATGGGAAGGCTACGTTCTTTCTTCTTTAATGATTGGTACGTCACCCTAACCGTTTGCCGAAACGGGCTCCGTAGCCCTAACCCAAAGGTCTGATACTATTGATCTGTAAACGACGAACTCATAACCGCATGGGCCAGAGTCAGAACATCCACTCGTTCTGCCCCAGCGTTCAATAATACCTTTGCACATTCATTGACCGTTGCGCCGGTCGTGTAAACATCGTCAATCAGAAGAATCGATCTTCCCTGGATCTCTTGGGGTCGTGAAACATGAAAGGAGCCTTTTACTTCCCTTTCTCTCTCTCTGCCGCTTAAATGGACCTGAGGAGTGGTGGGTTTGATCTTTCGAAGCAATCGCTTCGCATAGGGGATTTGGGTTTTTCGGCTGAGCTCCTTCACGAGAAGGAGGGCCTGATTGAACCCTCGTTCCCTTAATCGCTTGGTATGAAGGGGAACAGGGATGAGGAGATCGAAGGCATGGGAATCCCAATAACGCCAAAATCCTTCAACCAGCTTCTCTCCAAAGAAGGAGGTGAGGTGGTGTTTCTCTTCATACTTCCACCGATGGATCGCCTCTCGGAACGGCCCTTCGTAACACCCCAGAGCCCTTGCCATTGTAAAATATCTTCTTCGGGTCAGACAAGCGCCGCAGTGATGGGAATCGACCTTTTGGGAGAGAAATGGAACCCCACAGAGCGTGCAAATCGGTGGCTCAATCCAACGGATCTTCGAAAGGCAATCCGTGCAGAATCCCTTCTGATCCTCCTCTAAGAACCTCTCACAGCAGTGGCATTGGGAAGGCAATAAGAATTGGATCAGTCGTTCAACATGAAAAAGCATTCATTCAAATGAGAACGTCTCTCCTCATCTCTCTTCAAGGGGGTAGAAGGAACTTCCAGAAAAAGGACGCGGGGGAGGTGGTGGAAGAGTCGTTCGTTCAACCTCTTTGATCGTGTAAGTGCTCCAACCGTGGCATTGAGGGCAGTAGGCTAACCATTCCTTCGACTCCCTTTCGCAGACTTTACAGACGAATGGGAGGTAAGAGGCCCCACTTAATTCAAAGGTTTTCTCAAACTCCTGGGCTGCCCGGCTGAAATCTTTCTTGTGGAGATAGATCTCCGCAAGAATTCGATGAATCGCTGGAAAGTCCTTCTGTTTCAAGCTGATGGTTTGAATCTCTTCCAGTGCTTCATCTAACATCTCCAGCCTTAAACAGAGCTTGGCATAGAAGAAAGCAAGCATCCAATTGTCCGGATGGTCCTTCAGGACCCTTTGATAGATGCGCAAAAGCGTACTCGGGTCCTCCCTGTTGAGATAGAGATCCTCCAATCGAAGCATAAAGATGATGGACTGGAACCGCCGGAAGCTCTTCCCCCAGACCTTTCCAGCAGAGGCCCATTTTCCCATCTTGAGATAGATGTCACCTAACAGGACAAATCCGGGTTGGAAGGTCTTTTCTTCTCGGACAATCTCTTTGGCCACTTTCAGGGCATTTTCAAGATCCTCTTCATCGCCTCGACCCATCAGATCCATGGCATACTCATATTTCAATCCTAAGTAAAAGAAGTCCTCCTTTTCTTCGGCCGGCTTCCCTTTGGCTAACTTGCAAATTGACTTTTGAACCCGAATCGCCTTCTCCCATCTCTGGCTGTTCCGGTAGATATCCCTCAAACTTTTCAAAGCTCTGAGATTGGCATCATCCAGGCTGAGGGCTCGCTTTAAGGTTCGGATGGCTTCATCGAATCGCTTCATCCGTAGATAGATCTCAGCCTGATGGAGAGGGATATTCACATTCTTGCTATCGATCCATCGCGCCCTCTCCAACCAGTGGAGGGCTTCCTCATCATTGCCTTCTTTGACTGAAATCTCAGAGAGTTTGAGATAGAGATCCTTTTGAAAGGGATCCCTCTTTAAAACTTCTGTAAAATGGGCTTTGGCCTTTGTCAGATCGCCTCGAATGAAATCTTCCACCCCTTTATTCAGTTCTTCTTTAATCGCTTGTTCCTGTCTTCTCTTCCGTGACTGGCGATAGCGCTCGACGGCCCTTTTGGCATCTCTCGCCAATGTGCTGATGAAGACGAGCAAGACGCCCAACATAAAAGAAGTGATCATCAGAGTGGATAGATCGGTAGGGATGATCTTTCCAAAAAAACGGAATTGGACATCCATGGGATTGGTCAGAGAGAGCCAGCAAAAGATGGAAATCAGGGCTAAAATGATAATGATAAGGAGTTTCACCAACATCCCCTAAAGCCTCCCTTTTTCCATCTTCGACAGACAAGCCACACAGTATTTGGCCACTGGCTGAACCTCCAGCCGTTTCAAGCTGATCGGCTCTCCACACTCTTCGCAGATTCCATAGGTACCGCTTGCCATACGATCGAGTGCGTCATCCACCTCCTGGAGCCTTATCCTTTCATTCTCATTGAGGCTGAGCAGAATCTGTTTGTTATAGATATTGGCCGCCTCATCCCCAATGTCCTGAATCCCGTCCTGCCCCACCTCCTGGGAGGAAGCATAGGTCTGTTTCACTTCTCCTACAATCTCTTCCCTCTCCTTGAGCAGAATCTTTCTAAGCCGTGACAGGACCTTTTTGTCAATCTGATTGACCTGATCAATCTTATTATCTTGAACGATCTTTTTCTCCATCTCCTTCTTCATCCGAACGATCTTTTTCCTCGCAACCATTCCCTTCTTTCCTTCTTTCCGAAGGGAGGCGACCCTCTTTTTCGGTTTGGCTGTGACCTTTCGTTTCTTAGCCAATCTCTACTCCTGATGGAAGCTCGATGCGAGGTGCATCGCTCCATATCCCTTCTAAATCATAAAATTTCCGAATCGGTTCCAAGAAGATATGAACCACCACATCGTTGTAGTCCATCAGAATCCATCTCCCATTGGCTACTCCCTCCTGGCCCAGAGGTCGAATCCCTTTCTTCTCAAGGGTCTCCTCAATGGATCGAGCAATGGCCTGGACCTGACGATCCGATTTGCCGGTACAGAGAAGAAAGTAATCGGTTACAGATGAGAGCCCTTTCATCTCTAAGAGGACTGGGTCCAAAGCTTTCTTTTCAATCGCTACCTTCAGGCAGAGAAGCGATTTCGTCTTTGAGTCGGTGGTCATATCCTCCATTCAAGATAATTTTAAGTGTAGCATTATACCAGAAAAAATTATGAAGGCAACAAAAAAATAAAGAATTTTTTGCCACCCCTCCATTCTGGCTCTCAGCTGTCCGAGATAGCCGGTCACTCAGCCCTTTTGGGCTGAAAAGTCCCCCATTCCTTCCCTCCTCCGGTAAAGGCCGTGTTGATGAATGTAGGTTTCCGTCTCGGGAGGAATGAGATACCTCACCGACTCTCCCCTTTCGATCAACTCACGGACCTTGGTGGAAGAGATATCTAAAAAGGAGATCTCTTTAAAAACGAGACGATGCCCTGAGGAATGGACCCAGGTCATTGCTTCAACATCAGGTTGAAACGCAGAACTCAAAGCTCCCGGAAGCCGGTTGGCTAAAGGCGTCTTTTGAAATCCAGGTCGGGCCATCACGATGAAATGGCAAAGAGTAAAAAGATTCTGGAAATCCTTCCAGGTCTCGATCTCCACAAAGGCATCCCCTCCGAGGATGAAGAAGAGACTGTCCGCACAACGTTCGCGAAAATGGCGGAGGGTATCGATCGTATAGGATTTCCCGGACCTGGAGAGTTCGATATCCGAAATTGAGAAGTAAGGATTGGAGGCAATGGCAAGCCTCACCATCTCCAACCGGTGTCTCGCATCAATGATCTCCTCCATCGCCTTATGGGGAGGAATGGCAGATGGGATGAAGATGACTCCATCCAAGCGAAATGCCTCCCGAATCTCTTCCGCCCCTCTGAGATGACCCAGATGGATGGGATTGAAAGTCCCCCCAAAAAGCCCAATCCTCCTCTTCCCTGTTCTCTTCATTTCCTCAGACATGGTTCGGGATATACCTACCGAAGAGCATTCTAATCTCAATCACCAATCACGAAGCGATTTTGGTCATTGGATATTGGTTATTATTTGGTTATTGGTGATTGGACATTGGTCATTCTGTTTTATCCCCTTACCTGCCCGTCTCCATAGACGATAAATTTTGTTGTCGTCAACTCCTCCAAGCCCATCGGCCCAAAAGCATGGAGCTTGGAAGTACTGATGCCCATCTCTGCTCCCAGGCCCAGCTCAAAACCATCGTTAAATCGTGTTGAGGCATTAACCAGCACGCAGGAGGAATTGGCCTCTCGAAGAAATTTCTGGGCATTCTTGTAATCGGAGGTGAGGATGGCCTCTGTATGGAAGGAACCATAGGTGGCAATATGTTTCAATGCCTCATCAATCCCTTTGACCACCCGGATGGATAGGATGAGGTCTAAATATTCCTCATACCAGTCCTCCTCCTTAGCCTCTTTCACTCCGGAGAGGATCCTCTGAGTCTCTGGGCATCCCCTCAGCTCTACGCCCTCTTGTTGAAGGGCCTTACCGACTTTTGGAAGGAAATCCCTTGCGATCTTCTCATGGACCAGAAGCGTCTCCATGGCATTACATACTCCGGGTCGCTGAACCTTCGCATTAAGACAGACCTTCACGGCCATCTCCAAATCTGCCGTTTCATCAACGAAGATATGGCAGACACCTTTATAATGTTTGATGACCGGGATCTTCGAATGGGTTGCCACAAAACGGATCAAGGCCTCTCCGCCCCTGGGAATGATCAGGTCAATCTCCTCCTCCAACTGGAGCATCTCCTGAATGGCCTCTCTCTCAGTTCTGGAGAAAATCTGGACCACCTCCTCCGGAATACCGACCCTATTCAATGCCTCTTGAAGGAGACGGACAATGGCCAGATTGGAGTGGAAAGCTTCTGACCCTCCACGTAGAAGGATGGCATTGCCAGATTTAAGGCAGAGACCTGCCGCATCCGCTGTTACGTTCGGTCTTGATTCATAGATAATCCCGATCACTCCAAGGGGGATCCTCATCCTGCCTACGGTTAATCCGTTCGGCCTTCTCCACATCCTGACAATCTCTCCCACTGGATCTGGAAGAGAGGATATTTCTCGAAGGCCTTTCGCCATCCCCTGGATCACGCCGGGCGTGATTCGCAATCGGTCTATCATTGAAGAAGAGAGACCTGCCTTCTCACCTGCAGCCAGGTCCTTTCTGTTCTCTTCGATCAGAAAGGTCTGGTTCTTCTCCAGAGCTTCTGCCATTTCAATCAGAACTCTGTTCTTCGCATCGGTGGAAAGATGGGCCAACAGGTGGGAGACCTCCTTTGCCTTTTTTGCCATCCCTTTAACTTCTGAACGGAGATCCATCTCTCGCCTCATAATACGACCAGGTCATCCCGGTGGATGATCTCATCCGAATACTTGTAACCCAGAACCCCCTCGATCTCAGAGCTCCGGAGCCCTTTGATCTTCTCAAGCTCCTCAACGCTATAATTGACCAGCCCTCTCGCAAACTCCTTGCCACGGGGTCCTATACAGGAGACCGAATCTCCACGGTCAAAGGAACCCTTCACCTCTAACACGCCCGAGGGGAGAAGGCTTTTACCTTTCTGGACAATGGCCCTTTTGGCCCCCTCATCCACAATGACATCGCCTTTCGGTTTCAGGTTAAAAGCAATCCAGTGTTTCCGACTACTGAGCGTCCTCATCTTGGGAAGAATGAGCGTTCCGACCTCCTTTCCCTTTAGAATCTGACGAAGGACTTCATTTTTAGTACCACAGGCGACCACCGTGGGAATCCCGAATCGAGAGGCCTTTCGGGCAGCCTGGATCTTGCTGATCATTCCGCCCACACTCATCGGACTCTTCGTCTCTCCCATCACACCTTCCATATCCGCATCAATGTCCTCGATCAAGGAGATACATCGGGCATCGGGATGGATTCTGGGGTCTCGGTCGTAGATGCCTTCGATATCGGTCAGGATGATCAGAAGGTCTGCCTCGATGAGGTTGGTGATGAGTGCAGAGAGGTTGTCATTATCGCCCACTTTGATCTCTTCCACCACCACAGTATCATTTTCATTAATGATCGGAATGATCCCCAACTCGAGCAGGGTCAAGAGGGTATTGCGGGCATTCAAAAACCTCCGACGATGGCTCAAATCGTCATGGGTGAGAAGGACCTGGGCAACCATCTGCTGATAGCGAGAAAAATAATTCTCATAGATATGCATCAATCGGCTCTGCCCCACGGCTGCCGTCGCCTGCTTCTGAGTGATCGATTGGGGACGTGTCTTATACCCCAATTTCTCCATGCCAGCCGCAATGGCACCGGACGAGACGAGGACAATTTCATAGCCTTGCCGTTTCAGTTCAGAAATCTCCTTGGTGAGATGGGAAAAGACGTCGTAGTGGAGACCTCTATCTACGGAGGCCAGAATGCTCGAACCCACCTTGACCACAATCCTTCTCGTTTTTTCGAGAACCCTTTTCCGAATCTCTTTATTGTTCATAGGGTTGATCCGCAATGGAGCTCAGGGCCATCGAAATGGCGAGGATCAATTCATCGACGCCTTCTCCGGTCTTAGCTGAAATCGTATAGAGCCTATATCCCACCTCCTCAAACGCCTTCTTCGCCTGGTCCACTCGTTCCCGGACCTCAGGAAGATCGGTCTTATTGAGGGCAACGATCTGGAGCTTCTCCTTCAGGGAGGGATGGTAAGCCTCAAGCTCCTGATTTAATGAATGGAAGGCTTCCAAAGGATTGAGAGACGTCTCTCCAGAGATGTCTAAAAGATGGATGAGAAGTCTTGTCCTCTCGATATGACGAAGAAAGGTTAGCCCAAGTCCAGCTCCTTTGGATGCCCCTTCAATCAATCCCGGAATATCTGCAACAATAAAACTACGGCCTTCATCCCAATACACGACCCCCAAATTGGGAACCAGAGTGGTAAAAGGGTAATCTCCGATCTTTGGTCGGGCAGAGGATATCCTCGAAAGCAGGGTTGATTTCCCTGTATTGGGAAAACCAATAAGACCCACATCGGCAAGAAGTTTGAGATCGAGTCTTAGCCAGCGTTCTTCCCCTGTTTCTCCCTTTTCAGCGTGTCGGGGAGCGCGCTGAGTCGGGGTAGCAAAACGTGCATTTCCTCTACCCCCTCGACCCCCTTTGGCTACCACAACTTGCTGCCCCTCAAAGAGAAGATCCTGCAACAGTTCTCCTGTTTCATCGTCGTGTACCAATGTGCCGATTGGGACCCGAATGACCAAATCCTCTCCATTCTTTCCTGTCTGGTTTTTACCTTTACCGTGGGCCCCTTTTCGGGCACGAAACTGCTGTGGGTAGGATAAATCGAGAAGGGTTGAAAGCTGGCTATCGGCCTGAAGAATCACATCGCCACCTTTGCCACCATCACCGCCGTCCGGACCTCCCTTGGGAACATATCGTTCCCTTCGAAAACTGACGCATCCATTTCCGCCATCGCCTGCCTTCACCCGGATTCGAACTTCATCCACAAATTTCATTGTCGATCAATGCAGGCCAGAGGGATTCCCGTACCATAAAGTGTGCAGGTTAAAGCCTTGAACCTAACATGGTTCAGGGGGTATAAACGCTCACCTGTTTCTTATCTCTTCCTCGGTTTTCGTATCTGACGATTCCGTCAATTTTAGCAAACAGGGTGTAATCTTTCCCCATTCCCACGTTCTCTCCGGGAAAAATCCGGGTACCTTTCTGGCGAACCAGGATACTGCCTGCTTGCACTAGCTGTCCACCAAAACGCTTCACTCCCAAGCGCTGTCCAGCGCTATCACGGCCGTTACGAGAACTTCCTCCTGCTTTCTTATGTGCCATAAAAACCTCCCAAAAACTAAATTTGGGTCATTGGGTCATTGATTATTATTTGGTTATTGGTGCTTGGGATTTGGTTATTGATTAATATAGCCAATCCTTCTTATTAACTAAAGGCGATCTCCTTCACCTTCAAATAGGTGTAGGTCTGGCGGTGGCCTTTCATCCGCCGATAATTCTTCCGCCTCTTCATCTTATACGTGAGAACCTTCTTGGCCTTGGCTTCGCGAACAATCTCTCCGGTAATAACCGCATTACTTAACGTTGGAGTACCTACTTGGATCTCCCCCTCCCCAGAAATCATCAAAACATCCTTCAGGGTCACCTGATCTCCAACATTTCCTTCGAGCTTTTCCACCCGGATCACATCCCCTTTGGCGACCCGATACGTTTTCCCTCCTGTTTTTAAGACTGCAAACATCTTAATCCTCCAGAATTAATATCAGAAAATATTAATTGATTTTATTTTTAAAGTCAAATTCCTCTGCTCAGTTTTTGAGCTTGTTGAAATTTAAGAACTATTTTCGATATAATGTCTTTTAATTTTTAGGTTCATTCGGGTATTGAGTGGGTAACTTCCTCTTATATTAAGGGGCGGTGTGGAGGGGTTACCTTATACAAAGAAATTGCATCG